>JBJEFS010000159.1:0-1588 GCA_051874325.1 Anaeroplasma sp. | reverse complement strand
GATAGTGTAAAATTAATTGGGGAAGCATAATAAAAGAAAGACCTGTGTTATAATTAATTTGATAAACATAAAATAACGGAGGTCTTTCATATGAATATCATATCACATTTTAAACAAATTTTGGAGAATAATTTTAATAATTTTATAAAAAGTTACTTTGAACACTCAAATTATTGGAATAAATCTTCTGATATTAATAATTATATTAATTTTATGCGTGATTTAGATTCGTTTAATTACTCTTTAATTACAGATATTATTAAATCATACTTTGAATATATTGATGAAATATTCTTCAATAGTTCTTATAGGCGTAATTATTGTACTTCTAAAGGATTTTATGAAAGAACTATACTCACCTTGTTTGGTGAAATCACTTATAAAAGAAGATATTATTACGATTGTAATACTAAAGAAAGATTCTACTTTACTGATTATTTTCTAAATCTTCCTAAAAGAAAATATTTTGACCCATTTATTTGCTCTGAAATTTGTAATGAAGCTGCTTCTTCTAATTATTCTAAATCTGGAAAAATAATTGCTTCAAAAGTTGGTAAAAGAATTGATAATACTATAAATATCTCCAGGGCTTCTGCTAGAAATATTGTTATGAATTTCCACGTTGATAACATATGCGACTATGACCAAAGAAAGGTAGAAAGATTATTCGTAATGTTAGATGAAAAGTTTGTTGGTTCGCAGTTCAATGAAGGTAATGATCATATGATTAAAGCTTCTGTTATTTTTGAAGATACAGAACTTGTTTATAAGTATAAGAAAAAAGAAAATTCTGTTGATAGATATAAACTAGTTAATTCGCATACCTGTGCATCTATTGAAAATAAACTTTTAAACGATACTATTGAATATATTTATAACACGTATGATGTTGATTATATAAAAGAAATAGTATTCATGGGTGATTGTGCTCTTTGGATTAAAAACTTTCCTAAATCTTGTTGGTTTAATTTTAATAAAGATACTCATGTTAAATTTGCTATGGATGGTTATCATTTTTCACAAGCTTTAAAACATTTAACTACCAATAAATACACCGATGTTTATGATGCATTATATCAATACGTTCTAGATAATAATAAAAAAGATTTCGAAAGATTATGTAATGAATTTTTAGATTTGTTTCCTGAAAGAGCAGAAACTATTGAAAGTAAAAGAGATTATATATTAAATAATTGGAATGCCAGACAAATATATCAGAATAATCCTTATATGAAATGTTCAATGGAATCACACATATCACATATATTTGCAGATATATTCACTTCTAGACCAAAGGCATATTCAGAAAAAGGGTTAAAACAATTATTGAACCTAAGGTTATTAAAAGTTAATGGTAAAAATATAAAAGAATTGTATTTAAACAATCTTAATTCAAATACAACTCTTATAATTAATAATGATAATATTAATTTTAATATGTTTAATAAACACTCATCATATTTTAATCCATTATCATTAATAAATGCACCAGTATATACAAAACCATTTGATCCGGCATATTATTTCATTTACAAATAAAATTATTTAGGTTTTTCTAAAAATTTGCCCCAAAACTCTTTACACTAAC
>JBJEFS010000158.1:0-1591 GCA_051874325.1 Anaeroplasma sp. | reverse complement strand
ATTATTATAATAAGGACTAACTATTTAAGAACAATTATTAATCTTTGAAATAAAGAACGATAATTGTTTTTTTCTTTATAAATATATAGTTTTAAATTTAATTAAATGATATAATACAATATGAGTGAGGACTGATTATATGCTTAATATAACTATTTATAATACTTGTATAAATTTGGATTTGTTATTTGAAAAACAATTTTTATCACTTAACAAATATATTTCAGGGAGTAAGGAACAGTATTACATAAAGTCATATTCTGATATGGAGTTCATTATGCCTAGAATTGCTCCTAGCTCAGTGACTAAATACTATGATCTTTATGAATTGTCAGATTATACTATACAAATTCAAAAACAAAATAGTGAGGCTATTGGTGCAATAATATACAATAAAAATGTGATTAAGCTATATATGTTAAAGCCTTCTTTTTCTCTAGAATACTTGTTGTCTCAATATGCTTTGTCATATATTCTAGGTCAAGAGGGAAATGCTTTAATTATGCATTCTTCTACCATATTGTATAAAAATAAAGGAATTATGTTTAGCGCTAAAAGTGGGACTGGAAAATCGACTCACTCGAGATTATGGCAAAAATATAGTGATTCTATCGTTATAAATGATGATAAGAATATTATTTGTGTTGAGAACAATAAGGTGATGATTTATCCTTCACCATGGAGTGGTAAGCATATGCTAGATAATAATATTAAGTCTACCTTAGATTGTATAATTTTTTTATATCAATCTAAGGAAAATAAAATAACTAAATTATCTAAACTAGAGGCTATGAAAAAAATACTTGTTCAGGTTTCTATGCCAACTGTAAAGAACAAGAATAATTGGAATATGATAATTGATAAGCTATTAGAATTGCCAATCTATTACTATGGATGTAATATGGAATATGCTGCATTTGAAATGATTAATAAAGAAGTGGAGATGAAATTATGCCTATAAGTAGTAATTTTATGTTAAAGGAAGTTGATAAAGAATATATGATTATTCCTTTATCAAGTGATAATGTAAATATGACTAAGATTTATAACTTAAACGAGGTAGGAGCGTTTATATATAGATGCTTGGAACAAAATTACGATATGAATACTTTAGCTACAAAAATGAGCCAAGAGTATAATGTAAGTAGTGAAGTTGCAAAAAATGATATAGAGGAGTTTATTATTAAGCTTAAGGAAAAAGGAATTTATTATGATTAGGATTGAAAAATTATATCCATTAATGCTTGAAGCCTTTAAAGAGGGTAAAAGCTTCACTTTTCCTGTTAAAGGTACAAGTATGCAGCCCATGCTACATACATCAGATACCGTAACAATTTTTCCTAAAAATGATTATAATGTTGGAGATATTGTTTTATTTAAAAGATCTGATGATACATTTGTATTGCATCGTATCATAAGGATTAACATTGATTCTTATGATATTGTAGGAGATCATCAAACAAATATTGAAAAGAATGTAAAAAAAGAAAATGTAGTAGGGTATGTAACATCTTATTGTAAAAAAGGAGATTCAAAAATAAATTATCTAAATAATTTTAAATATAGAATATATAAAAAAATTGTTAAATAT
>JBJEFS010000157.1:0-6305 GCA_051874325.1 Anaeroplasma sp. | reverse complement strand
ACAAAATTAAATGATAAAAAATGAACCTAGTTCAATTTTGAACTAGGCTTAGATTAAGCTATATTATTCTTATCATAAACAATTTCATAAATATTCTTTAATTGTTCACCAATTTTTTCAATAGAACGTCCTTTTACTGTTTCATAGCCACGATTAACTATATCTGTTAAATCATTGTTCAATACATAAGTTATTTTTTCAACAAATCCATCAATTGAATTAGCCATCAAGCAATTCTCACCATCAAAAAGCCAGGAATCATAAACTCCAATATTTCTGACTACTAGTGGAATTTTTGAAGCAAGACCCTCTAACACAACAATTCCTTCTGTTTCCTCTTTACTTGGGAAAAAGAGACAATCAGCACCTTGAAAAGCACCTTTAATAACGTCACTATCAATATATCCTGGCATTATTACATTTTTAGGACGATTTTTAATTGCTTTAATAACTTTTGTTTGAGTTAAAATATAACTTAAATGTCCAAACCAAACAAATGTAACATCAGGCATTTTTTTAGCAACATCAAAAAAATCAAAAATTCCCTTTCGATCAAAGAATAAACCAACACCTATAACGACCTTTTGATTAGATATATTAAAGTATTCCTTAAAAGCATGAATTTTATCTTCAGAATAAGAATATTCATTTAAGTCAATTCCATTAGATACCGCATATACAGGGCAATTTACTCCTTTATAGTTCTCAATTAGTTTTTTTGAATATGGTGTAGGCGTAATAATAGCATCAGCATTTTTATACATTTTTAGAACCATACGATTAAACAATGGTCTAACTAAGCGCCAACAACGAAAAGAATTTGCAAAATCCTCCTTTGTTGAGTGACCATGGACAATTACTTTTTTATTGCATCTCTTTGCTTTTTTTAAAACATGATATGACTCAGTAAAAACTGTATTAATATGGATTATATCATATTCATCTTTATAGTCTAAAGTATAATCAACATTTGCTAAGCTAAGAGCCCTTTTTTGATGTTTTAATGCACGTCCAATGCCACTTTGTCTTAAGGCCTTCTCCTTTTCAAAAAAAAGACATACTTTCATGATAATCACCTAAATTGATTATATCATAAAAATAAATTAATGGTTAACTAATTTAAGCAAATTTACAATTAGTAGTATTATATTAACGTTTTCTTCATCAAATTAAAGACTAATATTTAATAAATTATTTTATTTTTTAATCAATTATGCTATAATTCCAAGATGAGGGTGATTTGATGAGAAGACATGCTTTTATATGGATTACAATTTTATATTTTGTCTTAAATATTTTAAATACCTATTTTTTATCTAGTGAATTGTTAAATAAATATATAATTTCTTTTGATCATACATTTTTAGGAGAATTGTTTTCATTTTTAGGAAACTTTGCTGTTCTTGGAATTCTATATTTATTTGGTTACTTTATACTTAGAAAACCTAAAAAAATTACTGTTTATTTACTTGTAATTACTTTGATATTGAATGTATGTATAGTTGCGATACAATACTACAACAAGGGATATAAGCTTGCATTTTCTTTCTTTAATTTTACATTATTAAAAAGTCCTACTGGAGGGTTTGGCTCTAACGTTTTCTTAGATTGGCTAAGAGAATTATTCTTAAACTATAGAATAATTTGTCTTATTCCCTTCTTGTTGATTTTAGCAATATTTATTTCATCAAGAAAATTAATGTCAAATGAAAAAATATTTATTAACCCTTCTAAACTTGGTATATGTTTAATGATACTACTAATATTTCAATTATCAAGCTTTACATATTATCGTGTTTCATTAAATAATAATTGGGGATATTCTACAGAATATGCACAATATGGAATTCAGAATGCTGGTGCCTATAATTATTATGTCAATGAAATTTTACTACATGTAGATAATAGGAATATTAAAGATGATAAAACAATTGAAGAAAGATTTAAAGATTTAGAAGAATACAATACAAATAAAGAATCATACATAAATATAATTGATGGCAAAGAATATTCAAATGTTGACAATCAAACTGGTATTTTAAAAGGTAAAAACTTGTTTGTGATTCAAATGGAATCAACAATGTCATTTTGTTTACAGAATACCTATAACAATGTTGAAATAACACCTTATTTAAATAAACTAATTGATGATCAAAATACATTCTACTTTAAAAATGCTTATACTTCTGTTGGTATTGGAAATACCTCTGATGCAGAATTTTCGTTTTTTACTGGTTTTTACCCAACTGGCGATATGACAATAGCTTGGGAATATGATATCTATGATTTTGATTTATACTCTATTCCACAATTATTTAATAATTATAATTCATATTCATATAATGGCACTGATGAATCATTTTATAATCATAATAATCTTCATGAAGGACTATATAAGGTTAAAGATTTTAAAGGTCTTGATACTTTTGAAAGTATCTACTCTAAAGAAGAATATCCTGAAAAATTCTTTAATTACTGGATAAGTGATGCTACAATTTTAAATTGGGCAAAGGATATTGCTATAACTGATATTAATAATGGTATTAATACTATTTCATTTGTAGAAACAATTACTCCCCATAATCCATTCCCTGATTATAGTGATGAATTAGCAGGATATGTATCTTATGATTACGACTTATCAATTACCAATAAAAATTTTGCTAATTATTTAAATATGATTAAATATAATGATAAATTGATTTATAATTTTATTATGGATGTAACTAATCCAAATAGTCAAAATTATATGAAGGATACAGTATTTTTAATCTATGGGGACCATGGAAATAATTTTTCAAAAGAAGCCTATGAGGATTTATTAAAAAAAGATCTAACTGATTTAGAATATCGTAAATTAATTTTAAATATTCCTATTATATTTATAGATCCATCTGGTTCAATATATAATTCACTAATTAATACAAATATTGATTTTATTGAATCACAAGTTAAGTCAAATACTAATATGTATAGAACCATTCTTAATTTATGGGGAATAGAAACTGATAGTCATTATTATGGTGTTAATATGTTTAGTGGTGAACCAACGTTTACATATGATCCTAAGAATTTTGATATTATAACTGATGATTTTATGTATAGTAAGAAAAAAAATGAGTTTATACTATTTAATAACAATGGATTAAATGAAGATGTTTTAAATCATATATTTGATTATCGCATGAAGCAAGATGATTATTTGAATACTTTAGTTTATATGTCAGATAAACAATAAAAGGATATCAATTTGATATCCTTTTATTGTTTTATACATTTTAAAATATAATAGCCTTTATCTCGATTAATAATCTCACAATTACCAAAAACTTTTTCTAAATGCTCTTTAGAAGATGGAGCACCTTGTTTTTTTTGAATTACAACCCATAATTCACCACCAATGGGCAAATGCTCATATGCACCATCATAAATCGAAAAAACGACTGATTTACCAGCTCTAATAGGCGGATTAGTAACAATAGATGAAAAGATCTTTCCATTTATCTTTTCGTATAAATCACTATGGAATGCAATTGAGTTAGATTGATTTATCTCGATATTTTTTAAAATCAAATTATATGCTCTTTCATTTATTTCACACATAACTGTTTCTTTATTATATAATTTAGATATAATTATCCCAATTGGTCCATATCCTGCACCCATATCTAATATAGGATAATCTAAATTATTTGGAATAAATGCTTTTAATAAAGCATATGATCCATAATCTATAAAATCTTTTGAAAAAACACCTGCATCTGTGTTAAAAATAAACTGCTGCCCATTAAAAGTAAACTTAAACTGTGATGGTTTTGATTCTAAATCTCCTACAGATTTAGAGTAATAATGTAAATTATCAGACATATAATTATTTAAAAAGGACTTAAGAAAACTCAAGTCCTTTATCATTATTACTTAACTTCTACTTCAGCACCAGCAGCTTCTAACTTAGCCTTAAGTTCTTCTGCTTCAGCCTTAGAAATCTTTTCTTTAACAGCCTTAGGAGCGTTGTCAACTAATTCCTTAGCTTCCTTTAATCCTAAACCAGATACTTCTTTAACAACTTTAATTACTTGAAGTTTAGCAGCACCTGCAGACTTTAAGATAACATCAAATTCAGTTTGTTCAGCTGCAGCAGCAGGAGCAGCACCAGCAGCAGGAGCAGCAGCAACTGCAGATGGATCAATACCAAATTCTTCCTTCATAGCGTCAACTAATTCTTTAATTTCAAGAATAGTCATTTCTTTTAATGATTCAATAAATACTTCTTTAGTTAATTTAGCCATTTTATTTTTCCTCCATATTAATATAATTTAATTAGGCTTGTTCACCTTGTTCAACTAACATATTTAAACCAATTGCTAACTGGCTAACAGTACCTAACATACCAGCAGCTAATTGTGTTAATAATGTTTCGTATGATGGTAATTGTGATAATGTCTTTAATTGATCAAATGAGTATACATCACCATCGATAATACCCTTGATTACTTCTACTTTTGCATTTTCGCTTGTTGCAGCCTTGAATAAAACCTTAGCTGGAGCAACCATATCACTAGAGAACGCAATAGCAACTGGACCAGCGAATGCATCAATAACATCATCATATCCACATGCTTGTGCAGCACGTGTAGAAATGTTGTTCTTAATAACAGAAATTTCTCCACCATTAGAACGCATTTCTCTACGAAGTTCTTGGAATTTAGCAACAGATAAGCCTTGATACTTAAATACAACTACTGCGGCTGAATTCTTCATTTTCTCAGATAATTCATTAACTTCGTTTTGTTTCTGTAAAATGCTCTCTTTCATTTAGACACCTCCGTTTTTTTAAATGAAAAATCTTCTTCTACCAAGGTAAAAGAAGATTTAAATACTTTTTCCTCGGTAGGAGATTAAGGGCTTTTATGCCCACCTACTGTCTTAGGTTTATTTTATTACTTTGTGATTGAATCTGCATCAACCTTAACGCCAGGTCCCATAGTAGAAGCTACTGAAACGTTCTTTACATATGCTCCCTTAATTGTTGAAGGACGTACCTTTAACAATGCGTCGTAAACTGCTTTAAGGTTTTCTTTAAGTTTTTCAGGACCAAATGAAACCTTACCAATAGTCATTTGGATATTACCAACCTTATCAGGGCGGTATTCAACCTTACCTGCCTTAATTTCTTTTACTGCTTTTGCAACGTCCATAGTTACAGTTCCAGTCTTAGGATTTGGCATTAAACCTTTAGGACCTAACACACGTCCTAATCTACCTAATTGACCCATCATATCTGGTGTTGCAACAATAACGTCAAATTCGAACCAGCCTTGATTAATCTTATTAATCATTTCTGCTTCTCCAACAAAATCAGCTCCTGCATCTAATGCTTCCTGTTGTTTAGCTCCACGACAAATTACTAATACCTTACGAGTTTTACCTGTACCATTTGGTAATACGATAGCACCACGGATATTTTGTTCTGCCTTACGTGGATCTATATTTAAGCGGAATGCAACATCAACAGATGCATCAAATTTAGCAACAGATGTCTTACAAGCTAAATCTAAAGCTTCAATTGCAGGATAAGCCTTTGTATTATCAATAAGCTTAGCTGCTTCTAAATACTTTTTTCCTCTCTTCATATTTATCCTCCTAAAATGTGGTCAAGCGGGATTTCCTCCCACAAGTTTTAGGCTGTTAATTAACAACCAATTAGTCTTCGACAACGATACCCATGTTTCTAGCAGTACCAGCAATAATATTTGTTGCTGCTTCAACATCGTTTGCATTTAAGTCAGGCATCTTCATCTCTGCAATTTCTCTAGCCTTTTGTCTAGATATCTTTGCAACAGTATGTTTCTTAGAATTCTCAGAACCCTTCTCAATTCCTGCAGCCTTCTTTAATAAATCAGAAGCTGGCGGAGTCTTTACAACGAATGTAAATGAACGGTCTTCATAAACTGAGATAACTACTGGCAATGTATATCCCATCTTATCTTTTGTTGCTTCATTGAATTGAGAACAAAATCCTGGAATATTAACACCTGCTTGTCCTAGTGCAGGACCTACTGGTGGAGCTGGATTAGCTTTGCCGGCTGCAATTTGTAGTTTTACAACCTTTACAACTTTCTTAGCCATAATCATTTCCTCCTTCTTTCAATGATGTGGTTCAACAGACTTCATCGAGTCCTCCCACTCCCAGTGTACTTATTTGCATACACGTGCTTTTATATTATATCAAAGTAATTCCTATTAGTCAATTAATTTTTTTTCTTTTTATGACTATTTATGGGCAAACCATATTATTTTCATAT
>JBJEFS010000156.1:0-6318 GCA_051874325.1 Anaeroplasma sp. | reverse complement strand
AGGATAACTTATTGTAGTGAAATAAGAATAAAAAATAGGCCTAAGCCTATTTTAAATACTATAAATAAATTGTACAATTGAAAATTCAACTATTGTTTCAGCATTTGCTCTAAGAACTATAAACGAAACCTTATCTCCTATACTTAAATTAGAATCTAACAAATAAGTCATAACATCCGTAACAGTTGAAATTTCTTTTAATTCTGTATCAGGTATATTTTCATCATTATAATCAATTGCTACAGACTGAATTATATCTTCTAATTGGAATGCTCCAGCACCTGAATATGTTAAATCATTTTTTACGGCACTAATATATAAAACAGTAGAATAAATTGGTCTCATAAATGAACCCTGGTTATATTGTCCTAATGAAATTGTAAAACCAAATTCATAATCTCCTTCAACATAACCTTCACTCCATACATTATTATTAGCGTCATATTTTGCTGTTGCCATTAGCTTTTCAATAGTATCAATGACATCATTAATCGGTATAGCAAAGCCTAAGCCTTCTATTCCTTCAGAAGAATACTTAGCATTAACAATTCCAATTAATGCACCAGCAGTATTAAATAACCCACCACCTGAATTACCTGAATTTATGGCAACATCTGTTTGAATCAAATTCATAGTAGTATATGAATCTACCTGAACCTTTCTATTAACATATGATACAATTCCTGCAGAAACACTACCAGGTAATGTTCCTAATGGATTTCCAATACATACAACACTAGAGCCTAGTTTTAAATTATCAGAATTATCATAAAAGCTTGCATAACATAAATCAATCCTATTAATTGACAAAACTGCTAAATCTAAATCTGAATATCCACCTACTAGCAGTGCATCATAGGTATTTCCATTACTCAATATAACATCAAAATCATAAGCACCTTCAATCACATGAAAACATGTAACTATATAGCTTAACCCTAAAGCTTCATCCTCAGAAAAAAGTACGCCGGTTCCACTACTAATAGATGAAGCTGAGGTTGCTTGTATTGAAACAACAGAATCATAAACCTTTTCAACTGTCTTTTCTATATCTGTTGTTGTTGATGCTTCAGTTGTTATACTTATGTCAATTGTAGGGTCCACATAATCAGATGGATTGGTTAATGATGTATCTGGATTAGTTCCTTCAATTGGATTAGAAACATTACCATTAACAGGGAAACTACCTGTATCATCTTCAAAACTTATTTGATTCTTATTACATGATGATAATGCTAAAAAAACAATAAACAAAGATAAAAACTTAATTATTCTTTTCATTCTATTCACCTCTTAATTTATAATTACATTATATACCTTATTAGATTTAAATGTATGTGATTTTTTTGAAAAAAAATGTGAAATTGTAAAAAAAAAG
This sequence comes from Anaeroplasma sp., assembly GCA_051874325.1. Classification (GTDB taxonomy): domain Bacteria; phylum Bacillota_I; class Bacilli_A; order Acholeplasmatales; family Anaeroplasmataceae; genus Anaeroplasma. The sequence continues at coordinate 4,940 of JBJEFS010000156.1, read as the reverse complement.
CGGAATAAAATCCGCTTCAATTCTTGGTAAAATCTTATTTACCAAAATATCTTTTTAGTAATCCTTCAAAAGCCTTACCATGTCTAGCTTCATCTCTTCCCATTTCATGAACTGTGTCATGAATAGCATCAAGATTTAATGCTTTTGCTCTCTTTGCTAAATCCATTTTACCAGCAGTTGCACCATTTTCAGCAGCTACTCTTGCTTCAAGATTTTTCTTTGTTGAATCAAAAAGAACTTCTCCAAGTAATTCAGCAAATTTAGCTGCATGCTCTGCTTCTTCCCAAGCAGCTTTTTCATAATATAAACCAATTTCAGGATAACCTTCTCTATGAGCAACTCTAGCCATTGCTAAATACATACCAACTTCAGTACATTCACCTTGGAAATTTGCTCTTAAATCACATTTAATATCCTCTGGAGCATCAGATGCTACTCCTAATACATGCTCACAAGCCCATGTCATTTCAGTTTGCTCTTCAAACTTAGAAGCTGGAGCTTTGCATAGTGGACATTTGAAATCTTCTGGTAAAGACTCACCTTCATAAACATATCCACAAACTTTACATACATACTTTTTCATTTTCTTACCCCTCATATAAATTTTTTTTACATGCTTTACAAATACCATATAATGCAACATCATAATCCTCTACTGTAAAGCTATTATCCTCACAATCAATATAAGTATTAATTTGATTAGGATTAACATCAATAATGTTTTTGCATTTCTTACAATAAAAGTGATAGTGTTTTTCTTTTACTGTTTCTAATACATCAACTTCACCAATTTTTAATTTTTTTATCTTTTCCTCGTCGATAAGTTTATTAATATTTCTATATATTGTTGCAAGTGAAATATTTGAATAATTCTTCATGATATAGATAATCAAATTATCAGTAGTAGCATGTCCAAGATTAGCTAAAGAATTATAAACAATATTTTCTTGACTAGTACATCTTCTAATCATATTATCTCCTTATTAAGAATTATTCTTAATTAGATTATAACATTTTAAATAATAATGTCAATAGAAATTATAATATATTTTTAATCTAATAGATCTAAAATATCCTTCTTTGTTAATTTAATAGACTTATTATTGTCTTCAACAACAATACTATTAGCTAAGTCTTTCTTTAATAATTGTAATTTAACAACTTTTTCTTCTATGGTTCCCTTACAAATTAATTTAATAACTGTAACATCCTTTGTTTGTCCAATTCTATATGCTCTATCTGTTGCTTGAACCTCTGCCGAACTATTCCACCATGGATCTAAATGAATAACCATATCTGCACCTATTAAATTTAAGCCAGTTCCACCAGCCTTTAAGGAAATAATAAATACCTTAATATCACTATTTTTGTTGAATTCTTCAACCATTTCAATTCTATCCTTTGCTTTAGTTGTTCCTTCTAGAATAAAATGTTTTATATTCATACTATCAAGTATTTTAGATAAAATTGGAAAGCATTGTGAAAACTGAGAGAATACAAGAATTCTATGATTAGCTTCAATGGATGATTTTATTAGATCAATAGCCATATTAATTTTTGTGTTTTCAAAGCTTTCTTGATATAAAAGTTCAGGAGTAATACATATTTGTCTTAACCTAGTTAATAAAGCTAAAACATTATTTCCTCCATTATTAATATCATCCTTCAATTTAGCAACATAAGCATCATATATTTCTTTTTGCTTAGTTTCCATTTTACAATAATAATAATCTTCAATTTTATCTGGTAAATCTTTTAAAACATCCCTTTTTGTTCTTCTTAAAATGAATGGACTTACTCTTTTCTTTAAATTTATAAGTGCTTCATCATCATCATGAATAATTAATGATTCATATCTTGATTTAAAATGACCATAAGTTGATAAATATCCAGGCATTAAAAAATCAAAAATACTCCATAAGTCAGCTAACCCATTTTCAATTGGTGTACCTGTTAGTGCATAATTTATATCAGATTTTAATGATTTAACTGCTTCACTTTTTTGAGTGAATTGATTCTTAATATATTGTGCTTCATCAGCAATTACGAATCTAAAATCAACATCATATAAAGATATATCTCGTCTTAAAGAGTCATAAGAGGTAATGTATAATACCTTTTCATTTTTATTTATTTTTGAAATAATATGTTCCCTTTCCTCACTACTTCCAATAACAAGTTTAACTGGATAAATATAATTCCATTTATCACATTCATTTTCCCAATTATAGACTAAAGACATTGGACAAACTATTATACTTGGCTTTTTAACTTCATCAGAAGCTAAAAATGCTAAAATCTCCAGTGTTTTTCCTAAACCCATATCATCTGCTAAAATTCCACCAAACCCATATTTTGCAAGAGATTTCAACCATTTGAAGCCTTCTAGTTGGTAATGTCTTAATTTATCTTTAAAATCATCAGTTGGTAAATATGCATTTTTCTTATAGTCCTGTATGTGTCTAATAATTCTAACTATTTCATCATCAATATCCAAGTTTGTATCAACACCATTGACAAGCTTTAATAAATAATTTAAAGGCTTATTGATTGGTTTATTTAATTCTTTAACAGAAATATTAAAATCTTCTAAAAAATTATCAATTTCTTTAACTGTTTCTTCATCTATTTCTAATATAGTATTGTCTTTTAATTTAATGAACTTCTTTTTCTGATGATATGCATTTAACATTGATTGAATTTCTTCTAATGATAGATTCTCATTTTCAAAAGAAAAATCTAATAAACCAACATTATAACTTATATTAACTCTAGTTTTTGTACTTTTCTTTGCTTTTAATGATTTCATTTCTTCATCAAAAAAAACATTTCCATAAGATTTTAATGATGATATGTCGCTAGTTAAAAACCTATACTTTGTTTCTAAATCAGAGATAATAAATTTTTTATCTTTAGTTTTTAAAAATGATAATCCCTCTACTGTTTCTAGATATCCTTGAATTAATTGTTTTAAATAAGGACTATCTCTATCCTTATCCTTACATGCTATTTTTGGTGATAAGATAATTAAATCATTTTGATAGCTTAAATAAGAATTAATTGTGATTTCTGGAATAGGATATTTTTTATAAAAATTTTCCTTTATTTCTATATTATTTCTTATTAATGGTAATATTCCAGAAATAAATTCATCACTATCAACATCTAGTAGTAATTTACCTCCTGCCTTGAAAAGATATTCAAAAATTTTTCCCTCCAATCTATTTTTATAAGCATATGCTAAAATTTTATCATTTGATAAAAAATAAGAATAGTTAACGCCACTAATTAAAGTTTTTGTACCAGAAGGAACAGCTATATGTAAGCTTTCATCATCTAAACAAATCTTTACCACATCTATTTCTGAAACCTTTCTTGCTAAAGGTTTAGCTTCTTCAAGTGATCTATAATAAATAAATTGATCCTTATATATCTCTAAAGTTCTTAATAAATGTGATTTCCTAATTGAAATATATTTAATCGTTTTTTCATCACATATGTTAGCCAAAAAACTATAAAAATCTTTACTAGTTACATCAAGACATTCAAAGGAATGAGTAAATTCTAATTTCTGACCATAAGAATAATTTATATTGTTTTCAGTCATATTTATAAATTCTGAAATATTCTTGATTACATACTCTTTATCCATACCTATCTTTAAAGATAAAGTATATTCTTTTTCCTCCTCCTCAATAACTGGAATTAAATGAATAAGACCAAAATATGGATTAGAAATCTTTATATCGTTTGATAATAAATTAATGATTTGTTTTTGTTTTGTAATCAACTTTTTATTACAATAATCATTATATTCTTTAAAATATAATTCTTGGTTAAGAACATAAATTGACGCTGCATACAACGCAACTACGTGAACACATTCCTTATTTTTATAATAATGGAGGCAACCGCACTTTGTTGATTGTAGTTCTAATTTATTATTTAAATTAATTTCTGTACTAGTACTAAATAATATAGAATTAAATAAATTCGTTGATTTAATAATAAAGCCTTCATCATTACATATTATTTCAATATAGTTGTTTACTTTCTCATTTATAGATTTTAAAAATAATTGTAAACTACTATTTGACTCATATTTATATAATAATTCACTCAAAGACATATGTAATAACTCCTTTTCAACTTTATATATTTTAACATATTTCAATTAATTTGCATACTATAATTTGGTGATATTATGAATGAAATTGCAAGAAACAACCCTAAAGATGATTTAACAAAAAGATCATTCAATAATAAAAGTGGAAGCAAAATGCCGAAAAAGACAAAAAAAAATAAAAAGTAATTTATTTTAATTAATTTTTTGATATAATGTATTAAAAGGTGGAATTAACATGCTATTAGAATCAGGAGAAAACTATTTAGAATCTATTCTTAAATTATCAAAAAAACAAAATGAAGTTCATGCAATTGATGTTGTTAATGACTTAGGCTTTTCAAAGCCATCTGTATCCATTGCATTAAAAAAACTAAAAGAACAGGAATTTATTACTATAGATGATTATAGTCACATACATCTAACAAATAGTGGTAAAGAAATTGCCGAAAAAATTTATGAAAGACATACAATTATTACTGCAATTTTAATAAAATTGGGTGTTGATGCAGGTATTGCAGAAAATGATGCTTGCAAAATAGAACATGATTTATCTAATGAATCATTTGATGCAATAAAAGATTACTATAATAAAATATAATATAATATAATATACTTGCTGATAAACAGCAAGTTTTTTTTATAAAAAAAAGATTGATATAAATCAATCCAAAAATTTTAAAATGGTGACCCGTACGGGGTTCGAACCCATAAGTGCATGCGTGAAAGGCATGTGTGTTAACCGTTTCACCAACGGGCCAAAAAAATGGCGCCCGCTGTAAGACTCGAACTTACGACACCTTGATTAACAGTCAAG
>JBJEFS010000155.1:0-1604 GCA_051874325.1 Anaeroplasma sp. | reverse complement strand
AAGGAGACTAACTATTAAAAGTCAAGCCTTTTTTATAAAAAAATTTAATTGGAAATTATCCCATGCCAAAAAGACCTCAAAAAATGCAATTTTTTTTGAAGTCAAAATAATAACAAAATTAAAATATTATTTTAATAAAGACGGATCAAAATCAATATCATTTTTCTCAAGTGAGTAAATTATTCTAATTAATTTTTTACAAACATGAGATAATGCAACACGATGACATTTACCTTCAGAACGTTTCTTAAGGTAATAATCATAAAATTCAGGAGAAAATCTTAAAATAGACATCGCTGAGTTCATAATAGCATATCTGAGATGACCAGAACCATGTTTAACCATTTTACCATTAGATTCTAATGTACCAGATTGATTTATACTTGGGTCAAGACCAGCAAAAGCTAACATTTTATTTGGATTAGAGAAATTTTTAATATCTCCGTATTCAGATAAAATAGTAGCAGCAGATATTTCTCCGATTCCTGGAATAGTAAGCATTCGAGGATTAAGTACTTTGATAATTGTAGAAATTTGTTTATTTATTGGATCAATTTTATTATTAAAATCATTGTAGATAGAGACATATGTAGAAATCAGTAAATCAGTATTTTCATTATGAAATCCTACTGAATTTTTAGCAAGTTCTTTCAATTGTGCGAATTTAGCATAAGTAAATTTGCCATGAGAAAGTTTACGAATTGACTCGTAATCCTTCATTGCAGCAATATGTTTTGTATTTGTATATTTTTCTAAAATATATAATAAAGTACTTGAAATCATATTGTTAAAGAAAGGTTTTAACTCTGGAAAAGACTTGTCCAATTCGTTTGTTAAAAGTACAGCAAATTTATTTTTTTCTTTAATTAAACTTTCTCTTGCTCTACATAGTGACTTTAAAGTAAAAATGGTGTATAATAAATCTGAATTTGGTTTGTAAGGAACAGACATTAAATATTTGGCGATAGTTAAACTATCAGCTTTATCAGTCTTAGTTCTACGTAAACTACGAGTTTTTAAAAACTGATGTATTATAAGGGGATTAACTTTGATAAAAGAATACCCATTATTAACAAGAAACAGTTCCAAATTCAAAGAATAGTGTCCAGTTGCTTCAAAAGCAATATGGACTTCAGATTTATTGTAGGGTTTCAGTTGATCCAGTAAAGACTGAAATCCTATTTTATTATTCTGAAAAGAAGAATTTTCTACAATTAATTCACCTGCATTTGAGATAATGCAGAAATCGTGCTTATATTTAGATATATCGATTCCAACGTAATATATCAAAATATATCACCTCCTAAAATTAGTTTTTTATACACTGATAAGTTTGCCACAAGGATTGCTATTCATGTAATCTCGTAATCTAATAAAACATCGTTAGCAAATGTAACGTGTTAACTAACTAATTAACAATTAAAATAGAAATCTGTGGTTTGGGTCTCCTTTGACCAGTCCATAAAATGGCTGTAAAAAAATAGAAACAAATCCACAGTGTATTATGTATATTATACATCGCGAAGTATAATATATCAAAAATTTAAAAGAAAGGGATCAATCAATTAAATAGATTAATATTTCTATATAATTGATTATACGAG
>JBJEFS010000154.1:0-6342 GCA_051874325.1 Anaeroplasma sp. | reverse complement strand
ATTTGAAATAAAAAAACTAAGAGATTCAACTCCTAGTTTTAGTATACGAAAAAAGCCTCAAATTACAATGAGGCTTATTACACTATTTTATTTTAATAGGATTTACACTTCCATCTGGATTTGGATGTTCATCTAAATACTTTCTAATTTCTTCAGGCTTACCAGACTTAACACCTGGCTTACATTGACTTAGATTTTCAGCAACCTGACTAACGATAGCTTCTGCAAAACCAGCACAACCTGGATACCCACAAGCACCACAATTAGCATTAGGTAGGATTGCAGTAATATCTTCAATTCTTGTATCAACTTCAACGTGAAAAACCTTTGATGCTATAGCTAAACCTAAACCAAGAACTAAACCTAAACCAGCTAAAACAACAATTGCCCAAACTATTTCCACTTTTCTTCCTCCTTTAGTTCATCTTTGACTTCTTCTATATTTGACAATAATTCATTTTTAATTTTACAATCTTCATTATTACAACCTAAGCAATTTTCATTAGAAATTCGAATATCTTCACACCCTTTTGGTAAAGGAGTTTTTTTATTTAATACATAGCTAACGAAAAATAATATTATTAAACCAAGTATTATAATAATTGATAAAATTAAATATTTCATTTTAAATTAATCCACTTAAGCCTAGGAAAGCCATTGCCATTAAAGCTGCAGTAATTAATGCAATTGGAATTCCTTTAAACGCTCTAGGCGTATTAGATGAATCAAGACGATATCTAATTGTTGAGAATATAAATATTACAAGGGCAAAGCCAACTCCAGTACCAATAGCATTAGCCATTGAATCGATAAAATTTAAACCTTGATCTGTATTTCCTTGTGCAACACCTAATACAGCACAATTTGTTGTAATAAGTGGAAGATAAACACCTAATGCTTTATATAAAGAAGGTGAATACTTCTTAATAATCATTTCAATTAATTGAACTATTGAAGCAATAACTAGGATATAAGTAATTGTATCCATAAATGCAATGCCAGCTAAGTTTAATAATTGATAAATAGGCCAACAAATAATTGAAGCTAATAAGATTACTACAATAACAGCAATACCCATTCCTAAGGCAGATGATGGTTTCTTAGATACTCCTAAGAATGGACAAATACCATAAAATCTAGATAATGTTACGTTATTAATTAGCATTGCATTTAAAATCGCAAGTAAAAATGTGATAATATAATTCATATTATGCTACCTCCTTATTTGCTTCTGCTGCTTTTTTTGCAGCTAATTCAGCAGCTTTTTTAGCTTTTAATTCTTCTATTCTCTTTTTTTCTAAAGCAGCTGCTTTATCCTCTTTTCTGTTCTTATGCCAAGCCATAACTGCAAGTACTAGTCCTAATGTTAAGAAACCACCAGCAGATTGAACAAATAAGCTTATCGCATATTGAGAAGGGAATAATACTAAATAAATTGGTTTTGAAATTGGAAAATAAACACCAAATGATAGCATTCCTGTTCCAATTACTTCTCTAAAGAAGGCTATAATACAAATAGCCATTGTAAAACCAATGCCAGTACCGATAGCATCAAATAAAGATGCTACTGGACCATTTTTTGAAGCAAATGCTTCAGCTCTTCCTAAAATTATACAGTTAACAACTATTAAAGAAATAAATACTCCTAAGCTATCAAATAAAGCTGGAACAAAAGCTTGACAAAGCATTTTTATTATTGTAACAAATGTTGCAATTATTACTATATAACAAGGGATTTTTACCTGAGAAGGTATTATTTTTCTAAGTAATGAAATTAATAAATTTGAACCAATTAAGACTAAAATAACTAGTAAACCCATACCTAAAGCAGCTTCAACTGATTTTGTTGTTGCAAGAGTTGGACACATACCTAAAAGTGATACAAATACTGGATTCTCAGCAATTATTCCAGCTAAAAATGTCTTTTTTAATGAAGGTTTTTTCTCGCTCATAATTACTTAACCTCCTTAATTGCATCATAAAAGGCAATTTTTACTAATTCTTTTACAGTGTTTGCACCATAGGTTGCTCCACATTTTGTATCTAATGCATCTAATGCACTTGCATCAAGTGCTGAAGCAATTTCTTTTTCTTCCTGTGGATATGGAGAAATTATGATAGAATCATCCTTACTTGAAGGATATTTTTCTTTAACATGGTCATTTACAGTTGAAGCAAATGATTGAGAGTTTTCCAAGAATTCTACTTGGTATACTGTATTATTTTTAATTGCAACAATTAAACTAATTGTACCATATGCATTTTTACCAGATACAGTATATAAATAACCTAATTCTTCGTTAGCTGAATTTTTTGCTAAAACTTTTTTTACAATAGCTTTATCTTCATTTGTAAGCTCTATCTCAACAGATTTTTCTTGGTCATAATCTGCAAAAATTGCTTGACATGTTTCTAGCTCAGCTTTAGCATTATTATCAGCAATAATAGGAGATGTTAGCATATTCATTGAAGCAATGATTGCTGCACATACTAAAGAGATTAAGCATAATACAGCAGAGATTTTAAAATATTTCATTAAAACCAACCTCCCATCACTGAAGCAGATATGATACAACAAACAATAACTATTACAGAGCCTAAAACAACACATTGTTTCCAAGTATATGTATTAGGCTTGCCACGCATAAAGTAATCAATGCATGGAGCTAAAGCATTAACGATTAAAATAGAGAATGCAACACCTTCAGGATAAGCACCACATACACGAATTAATGCTGTGATACAAGCAGCTATAGCTGCATATAATACTCTACCATATTTTGTAGTTGGAGATGTAACAGGATCAGTAATCATAAATACAGCACCAAATAAAACGCCACCAGATAAGATTTGATATAACCACATTTCACCAACATTACCATCAAATTTAATGCTATAGCTTAAGCATGCTATAAACATAATAATTGCGAAAGTTAGGAAATAGCCTAAGGCTGCTCTTAAATCAGCAGATTTTCTTATAAATAAGTAAACTGCACCAATCAAAATACATATCTTACATACCTCACCCATACAACCAGGTACATTTCCAATGAATAAATCTAAAATTGAATACCCTGATGTATTTGCTAAGTTAAGTCCAGCATCAGTTTTTATTAATCCAAGTGGTGTACCTGAAGCATTTGCTGAAATGTAAGTATCTTGAGCTTTATATGCATTTGATATACTATTACCAAAACAAATACCAACAAAAATTCTTCCTACTGCTGCTGGATTAAATACATTACTACCTAAACCACCAAATACCATTTTACCAATAAATATACCTATAAAAGCACCAATAAAAACTACATATGGATTACAATGCGCAGGCATTATCATCGCATAAATCAAAGCAGAAATAACTGGAGCTGTTATATTGTTAATAGTATAAGTGGCTTTTATTTTATTAAATCCTTCTTTAGAAAATAACTCCTTTGGTTTCATTCCCTTTGGCCATTTAATAAACATATGGCAAAGAAGCTCACATAAAACCATAGTTATTAATGATATTAATATTACATAAATACTTGCCCATCCGTTTTGAATCATTGAGAAGATTGTTACAGGCATCAATGCAATAATAACATCTAACATCATTCTTTTTACAGATACATTTTTTCTAATGTAAGGAGCTGTTTGTGCTACTAATTTCATATTTTAACCTCCCTACTGTGCCATTTTCTTTGCCTTACGGCAATAATCTGTTAAATGTATTTTTGAAGTACATGTATATGAACACATACCACATAATATACAAGCTTTTATATTCAACTTAGTTTTTAAAGCATCCTTATCGTTATTTTTAACAGCTTGCATAATTTGAACTGGCTGTAATCCAGCAGGACAAGAGTAAACACATGAAGCACATCTTACACATGGCTCTTCTACCTCTTTATGCTCATTTAATATGATACATGAAGTACAAGTTTTAGTTATGACAGCATCATCCCTTACAAGGTTAGCACCCATCATAGGTCCACCAAGAATCATTACTTTGTTTTCTTCACCCTTATATCCATATGATTGATCAATTAATTCCTTTAAGCTTGTTCCTAAACGAACACGATAGTTCTGAGGTATTGTAATACCATCACCAGTTAATGTAAAGTTTCTCTTAATTACTGGTATATTATATCTAATTGCCTTATATAACCCAACAATTGTAGATACATTAAATACCATTATACCTAATTTAGCAGGTAGTACACCAGCAGGAACCTTAACACCTAAAGCTGATTTAATCATTTCAATTTCCCAGCCTTGAGGATAATAATTACCTACTCTTTTTACCTCAACATTTAAATTTGGGAATCTTGTCTTAGCAACAGTTAAACAATCATATAAATCTTGATATTTCTTTTTAATGCAAATATATGCTTTTTTAGCATTAAAAGCTTGCATAGCATAACTAATACCATTCATTATACGATATGGGAATTCCATAATTAATCTGTGATCAGCAGACAAATATGGCTCGCATTCAACTGCATTAATACAAATCGTATCAATAGGATCAGTAGTTTGGAATTTTATGTAAGTTGGAAATGAGCTACCTCCTAAACCTACAAGAGCAGTATCCTTAGTTATTCTAACAAAATCCTCTCGAGTTAGCTTTGCAATCTCCTCTGGAGTTCTTTCGACTGCAGTATCTGCAAAGATATCCTTTTTATCATTTTTAATTTGAAGAAACTCTACAAGCTTTCCACTTCTATGAAATTTCTTCACAATGCCAACAATTTGACCACTTACAGTAGAATGAATTGGCTGTTCAAAGAAAGGTCCATGTCTCATTCCAAGTAAATCACCTATTTTTACATAGTCTCCAACCTTAGCATATACATCTGCAGTGCTACATCTTGCATTAGTTATACCGATATATACGTATTCTGGATCAACATATCTAATTGTAGGTAAACTATTTGTAAGTTTTCTTATGTTTGCAATTTCTCTTGTTTTTGCAATCATTTCTACACCTCAATTATTTTTTTTAAAATAACTCTTCAAAAAATATCTCCTATAGATATGGATGCTTTTCCATAAGCTCCTCTACCTCTTGTTTTATTTCATTTAATCTCTCAACATTGTCTTTATTTCTTAATGCATCATTTATCCAATGTGCAACTTTAATCATATCATCCTCTTTAAAGCCTCTAGTAGTTACAGCTGCAGTACCTAATCTTACTCCAGATGTTATAGTAGGCTTTTGAGTATCATTAGGAATAGCATTTTTATTACAAGTAATATTTACTGAATGTAAAATATTCTCTGCTTTTTTTCCAGTAACTCCAACACTGCCATAAACATCAACTAAAATTAAATGATTATCAGTTCCACCAGAAACTAGTTTAAATCCTAGATTAGTCAATTCTTTAGCTAAAGCTTGACAGTTAACAATAATCTGCTTAGCATACTCCTTAAAGCTTGGGTCTAATGCTTCCTTAAATGCTACAGCCTTGGCAGCAATAACATGCATAAGTGGTCCACCCTGAATACCAGGAAATACTGAAGAATTAACCTTTTTAGCTATTTCTTCATTATTTGTTAAAATCATTCCACCTCTTGGACCTCTTAATGTTTTATGAGTAGTCGTTGTAACAATATCTGCATAATCACATGGATTTGGGTGTAATCCTGCAGCAACCAATCCTGCTATATGAGCCATATCAACCATTAAATAAGCTCCTACTTCATCAGCTATTTCTCTAAATTTCTTAAAATCAATAATTCTAGGATAAGCTGAGGCTCCAGCCACAATTAATTTTGGCTTTACCTCTAAAGCTATTTTTCTAACGCCCTCATAATCAATATAGCCATTATCGTCAAGACCATATGAATATGATTTATATAATTTTCCACTAAAGCTTTTGGCATAACCATGTGTTAAATGTCCTCCTGCATCAAGTGACATACCTAATATAACATCATTTGGTTCTAATAGTGCTGAGTATGCTCCCATATTTGCAGTTGAGCCTGAATGTGGCTGAACATTTGCATATTTGCAATTAAAAAGCTCACATGCTCTTTGTATAGCAATATTTTCTGCAACATCAATATATTCACATCCACCATAATATCTTTTACCACTATAACCTTCAGCATACTTATTAGTCATAATCGAACCTTGAGCTTCTAATACTGCTTTAGAAACAAAATTTTCAGAAGCTATCAGTTCTATATGAGTTCTTTGTCTATGAAGCTCATTATTTATTGCCTCATAGATTTCATTATCAAATTGCTTTAAATCCATAATGCCCTCCCAATTATATATTCTTATTTAATTATATCACAAGAATCATAAAATAAAATAAATAATTTCTTAAATATAATACAAAATTAAATGAT
>JBJEFS010000153.1:0-6410 GCA_051874325.1 Anaeroplasma sp. | reverse complement strand
CTTAGGAACTAATCAAAAGTTAATCATAAGGATTTTATCAAAAGTTAATCATAATAACGTTAATAAATACAAAAAAATGCTTGACTTTATTGCGCTAGAAACGTATAATTGTAATGCTGAGGTGATTTTATATGAGGTTTACTTTGGCTCAATTAAGGAAGATATCTATGCCTTATTCATTTGATGAAGAACTTGATTTGTCAAATGACCTTGATGGTTTTGAGGATATTATTTCAGCAAAGCCTTGTAGAGTGACTACTACAATAAAGGAACGTGGAATTGATACATATTTATGTATTTTCAACATTAGTATTGAACTTACATTAGTTGACTCAGTTACTTTAGATGGAATCCCTTATAAAATTGAAACGGATGCTGAAGAAATATTTTCCACTGATAATTCAATTGAAGATGCATTTATTATTGATGGTATTACATTAGATACAAAAGAGGCTATTGTTACTAATATACTTATTAATAAGCCAATGTCAGTGACAAACTCGAATTTTGATGATGAAATCAATGATGATTTTGATGGAGAAAATATTAATCCTGCATTTGCAGCATTGAAGGATTTGTTGTAGGAGGTGTTAAGATGGCAGTACCTTTTCGTAGAGTTTCTAAGATGAAGAAGAGAATGAGACGTTCTCACTTAGCATTAAATGTTCCAGGAATGATTACATGTCCAAGCTGTGGTGAATTAACATTAGCTCATAGAGTTTGTGCTAATTGTGGTTGCTACAAGGGAAAACAAGTTGTTGTAAGTAAAGCTGAAGCAACAGAGGAATAATAAAAACGAAATATACTGATAGAAATAGACACCAGGGGTGTCTATTTTCTATATATAGATAAAGGAGACTAACTATGTATATTCATAAGAGTGTTTTATTAAATGAGGCAATCGATGCTCTGCATATTAAACCAGATGGTATATATGTTGATTGTACAACTGGTGGTGGTGGTCATTCAGCCAGAATATTGTCCAAATTGACTACTGGACATTTGTATTGCTTTGATCAAGATGATTATGCTTTTACAAGAGCTAAAGAGGTTTTAGATGCTGTTGGTAATAATTACACATTTGTTAAAGCTAATTTTGTTGATGTAAAGAAAGCTTTAGAAGATTTAGGAGTTAAAAATATAGATGGTGTATTGTATGATTTAGGTGTTTCTTCTTTTCAGTTTGATATCCCTGAAAGAGGTTTTTCTTATAATTATGATGCACCACTTGATATGAGAATGGATCAAACTAAGGAATTGTCAGCATATACAATTGTTAATTTTTATTCATATGAGGAAATAGTTAAGATATTATATAGATATGGTGAAGAGTCATATTCTAAACAAATTGCTAGAGCGATTGAAAAAAGAAGAAGTTTAAGTCCGATTAAGACAACTTTCGAGCTTGTTGATATAATAAAATCAGCTCTTCCTCAGAGAGTTTTACGACAAAAAGGACATCCTGCAAAGCAAACATTTCAAGCACTAAGAATTGCTGTAAATGATGAACTTAGGGTTTTTGAGAATTCAATAAATGATGCTTTAGGAATGCTAAATAGTGATGGATATGCAGTTGTAATAACCTTTCATTCACTCGAAGATAGGATTTGTAAAACTATATTTAAGGAGCGTTCATCAGTTAATGTTCCTGATGGTGTTCCAATGATTATTAATGAGGAAGCTCCATTCGAGCTGATAACCAAAAAGCCTATTTTACCATCTGAAGAAGAGCTTGAATTTAATAATCGAGCCCATAGTGCTAAAATGAGAATTATCAGAAGAAGGTAAAAAAATGGTTTATGATGATTTAGCAAAAGGGAATCCGTATAAAGTAATAATTAAATTGGCAATTCCTGCAATGTTTGCTCAATTTATTAATGTGTTGTATTCAATAATTGATAGATTTTTTATTTCTAGTTTAAAGGAAGTTGGAGATTTAGCTTTAAGCGGTATTGGTATTACAGCTCCAATCTGTACCTTTATTACATCGTTTTCATTTTTGATTGGATTAGGTGGTGCACCACTTTTGGCGATGTGCTTAGGTGAAAAAAGATATGATAATGCAAAAAAAATCTTATTTAATGCATTTATTTCTCTTGTATTTTTAGGAATATTAGTACCATTAGTCATCTTTTTATTTCATAATCCATTATTGAATTTGTTTGGTGCTTCAAATAACACATATTTTTATGCAAAAGAATATTTATTATTTTATTTAATTGGAGCACCGTTTGCTTTAATGACCTTGGGTTTGAATCAATATTTAATATCGCAGGGCTATAGTAATAAGGCAATGATTACTATGCTACTAGGGGCAATAATTAATATCATTTTGGATCCATTATTCATCTATACCCTAAATCTTGGTGTTAGAGGTGCTGCAATAGCTACTACAATATCACAGTTTTTATCCTTTTGTTATGTGTTATTTTTATTATCATCGAGATTTTCGCAAATAAGGATTTCAAAAAGTAAGATAGATTTTAATATAATAGGTAAGATATTTAAATTGGGTTTTTCACCATTTATCATTGCGATGACTGACTCATTAATTTTTTTGGTAATGAATATGTCTATTAAATTATATAGTGATAATTTTGATAGTTATATATTAATAGCGACTATTACAACTTCATTTTATCAAATTTTTTCAATGCCTCTTCTTGGAATAAGTGGAGGAACGAATTCAATATTAAGCTTTAATTATGGAGCAAAAAATTCTAAAAGAGTATTAAAAAGTGAAAGAATTATTGTTATGTATGCTTTAATATATACAGCTATTTCATTTGTATTAAGCCTTTTAATTTCTAGATTATTTGTTGAGCAATTCACTTTAGATTCGTTTATTATAGAAGAAACGATAAAAATGATTAAGATATTCATGATAGGCTTTATACCTTTATCCTTTCAATATTGTTATGTTGATGGTTTAACAGCTTTAGGTATGTCAAAATATGCAATTAGTTTATCACTTATAAGGAAAATATCGATGATTGCTTTAACACTTTTATTACCTCTATTAGTTGGTGTAATAGGTTGTTTTTTAAGTGAGGCAATATCTGATATATTAGCATCAATAATTACTTTTAGTGTTTTTTCACTAAATATTAAAAAAATTTTATTTTTAAGAGAAAAAAGTCAAGAAAATGTAGTATAATAATTTTGTATTTTTATGGGAGGACAAAAGAATGAAAAAATATAATGGTTTATTTTGGTTGATAGGATTATGTGCATTTGTTGCCTTTATGCTATCAGGTATTATTTGGTTAATTGGTTTAATTGGTATTTCTTGGAGCTTACTTTCAACATTAGAGAGTGTTGCTAATATTGTCTTAATTGTTTGTACATTCTTAGCTGGTTGGGTATGGCTATCATCAGTTAAGGTGAATAAGAAATTCAAATTAGTTTTACAAATTTTATTCATAATATTTGCTGTATTATCAATTTGTGGTGTACTAATGTAAATGTTAATTAAAAAACCTTAAGTTAAATTAAAAACTTAAGGTTTTTTTTGAAAAAAGAGAGCGAAATTTTGCTCTCTTAAGAAAATATTTTATTTATATAGTAGTCTTACTTCATTGTTACATGCATCTAAAACATATGGAACATTTGGTTTAATATCACCATTTATAATTTTTGTAGCAATGAAGGTTTCAATATGTTTTTGAATAAATCTTTTTACTGGTCTTGCACCATACTCTTCATTATAGCTTTGATCTAAGATATATTGCTTTAATGAATCTGCATAAGTAATATTAATTTCTTGAGCTATTAGCCTCATGTCTAGATTTCTTAATAGCTTTGTAACAATTTTTAATTGAACATTTTTGTCGAGAGGATTAAATGTAATTATTTCATCAATTCTATTTAAAAATTCTGGCTTGAAATTTTGCTTTAATAATTGATTAACCTTTTCGTATTTGCTAGAATCATGAGATAGAAGAACCTCACTACCTAAGTTTGATGTCATAATTATAATAGTATTTTTGAAATCAACAGTTCTTCCTTGTGAGTCCGATAATCTACCATCGTCTAATATTTGTAATAAAATATTAAATACGTCATTGTGAGCCTTTTCTATTTCATCAAATAATACGATAGAATATGGACTACGTCTAACCTTCTCTGTTAATTGTCCACCCTCGTCATATCCAATATAACCAGGAGGAGCACCAATTAACTTAGCTACACTATGTGGTTCCATATATTCACTCATATCAAGTCTAACAATATGACTTTCACTATCAAACAGTGCATCAGCAAGAGCTTTAGCAAGTTCAGTTTTACCAACACCAGTAGGGCCTAAGAATAGAAATGAACCAATTGGTTTATTTTCATCCTTGATTCCTGCTCTTTGACGAATAATAGCATCACTTATGAGTTGAACAGCCTCGTCTTGACCTATTACTCTTTCCTTTAATGTTTCTGCAAGATGGAGAATTTTCTCTTTTTCTCCCTGCATAAGCTTTGAAATTGGGATGTTAGTCCATTTCGCAACAACCTCAGCAACATCACTATCAGCAACAGATTCAGATAGAAGATGATCATCCTTAGATTTATTTTGATAATCTTTTATTTCTGCTTCATATTTTGGAATTAAAGAATATTGAAGCTCAGATGCCTTTTTGTAATCTCCTTCATTAAATGCTTTCTCGAGATTGAATTTCGCATCCTCTAGTTTTTTCTTAATATCCTTATATTCAGCAATTTCTTTTTTTTCACTTTGCCATTTTTGTGTTAGTATTTTTGCTTTATCTTCCTCAGTTTTCAATTCCTCTTCAATAGATTTTAACCTTTTAATTGAAGTAGGATCTGATTCTTTCTTTAAAGCCATCTGTTCAATTTTTAATTGAGCGATTTTACGGTCAGCATCATCTAGCTCTGCTGGCTTTGAGTCGATTGCCATACGACAGGATGCACATGCCTCATCAATTAAATCTATCGCCTTATCTGGAAGGAAACGATCTGTTATATATCGATTAGATAATGTTGCCGCAGCAACAATGGCATTATCTTGAATTGTTACTCCATGATGAAGTTCAAATCTTTCTTTTATACCTCTTAAAATGGAAATAGTATCAATAACACTTGGTTCAGTAACTAATACTTTTTGAAATCTTCTTTCAAGAGCGCTATCTTTTTCAATATATTCTCGATATTCTTTTAAAGTTGTTGCACCAATACAGTGCAATTCTCCTCTAGCGAGCATAGGCTTTAGCATATTTGAAGCATCAAGTGCTCCATCACTTTTACCTGCGCCTACAATTAAATGAATCTCATCGATAAACATTATAATATTTCCATCTGATTCTTTAATTTTATTTAAAACAGCTTTTAATCTTTCCTCGAATTCTCCTCGATATTTAGCACCTGCAACTAAAGCACCCATATCAAGCTCGAAAATTGTTTTGTTTTTTAAAGATGATGGAACATCATTTGCGACGATTCGTCTTGCTAATCCTTCTATAATAGCAGTTTTACCTACACCAGGCTCTCCTATTAAAACAGGATTATTTTTTGTTTTACGAGATAAAATTTTAATGATACGCCTAATTTCCTCATCTCGGCCGATAACAGGATCTATCTTGCCTTCTCTGGCAAGCGCAACAACGTCTCTACCATATTTTTCTAAAACATTTTCTTGGTTTTGATCATACTCATTTTGCATCATAATTATACCTCCTATTTGGTAGTTTTCCTAACTACAATAATATTATATCACTATTTTTGGCACTGTCAATATGAGAGTGCCAAAAAAATAAAAAATAAAAAACAAGAATCTATACTATTCTTGTTCATTCTTATTATATGTAGTATTTTTAGTTTTTATTGCTTTTTTTAAAATATTACGATTTTTAGACAAATCATTAATACAATTAATTGCTTCATTATCATTTAGTTCACTAAATGCATCAGCAACCATTTCAGTAAAATCATCAAAAAAACCTTCGATGACAGTATTGCCTATTGGAGTTAATTCAATGTTGATTTTCCTTTTATTATTAGTATCAATTTTCCTTATTATATATCCTTTTTTTTCAAGTGAATCACATGTTCTAGATATTTGTTGAGCAGAAAGATTATTGATTCTTGCAATTTCACCAAGATTATTGATATTTTTCTTTATGTGTATTAATATAAAATGTTCATACTTATTAATATTATATTTTGAAAATAATTCATTTGCTGAACGAATTGTTGACATCAATAATATATTAAAAGCGAATATTTCATTTGTTAATAAAAGAGCATTTTTTTTATTCATATAACTCACCTAATGGTATTATACTAAAATAAAATCATTTTTTCAATGATATTTAACAAAAGATAAAATTTAACAAATGTTAAATATTAGTTATTGACTATTGATGTTGTTAGTTTTATAATAGGATATAATTTGTAAAAAGGAG
>JBJEFS010000152.1:0-6438 GCA_051874325.1 Anaeroplasma sp. | reverse complement strand
ACATTTTAGAGAACTTTTCATGCCGCGTCTTTGTTCGCCCGCGAAAATTTCTTCAAAAATTTTCTGTGGAATGTTGGCGAAGCCTTTATATAATAGGAATTGCAGAGCAATTTTCTATTATATAGAAAACTGTACTGCAGTAACTACTGCAGTACAGAAATGTTAAGGATTATAAAAATTAGGAATCTTTTGTTTTTTTAAGAAAATATAAAAATAACATTCTGAAGTTTAGCCTATAACAATGCTGTTTAACATCAGGTCTTTTTTCTAACCAATTTTTAAAATCGGTTTTAAAATTATCAATAATTGAGTCAATCGTATCTTCAGGAAAATATTGTTTTACCAACTCAGCAATTAAAAAAGTGTTTGTTGAAGAATAAAGTTTCCAATCAGCCATTTCAAAAGCTTTTTTAGAGTATTCTGATGCAGGAAAGTCAATAGCTTTGAAAAAAGCTATTACAGATTCTTCACTACAAGCAAATTTTTCCTCAAAATTACTTGTTAAATCAAGATATTGAGTCAAAGTATACATTTTATCTTCAATAGCTTCTTTTGAAAATACTGATGCTTTATTTTCTCCTACAGCATTATCAGAAGAAAAAGAAGGTTCTTCTTCTGTATCATCTCCATCTTCATCTTCATCTGATTCTTCATTTTCTTCATCATTTTTTCTGTTAATAAATTTTTCAGCCTTAGCCATCACGTCATACGGTACTTCAGAAGCACGCATAACAGCATCGATTACAACATCAGCAGCATCTTCTGCAAAATTGGACAATTTTTCCATAGCAGGAATTGCCTTTTCAACAACTGTAACTGCTTTAGCCTTTGCCTTTTTTTTCAGTTCAGAAAACGAAACTTTTCTCTCGACTTTCTTTTCTTCACCATCATTGGTTTTGATTTTTGTCTCAAATTCAAACTTAATTTCCATATCAAGTATCTCCTTTAATGTAAAATTATTTTTTTAGAAAGCTAAAGTTTGTTTTTGATTTTTCACTCCTTTTAATTATATTTTTTCTTTTTTCCTCCTTAACATTTTTTTCATTTTGCTTTATGATATGCAACTTCTTCACAAAATGTTGCATTGATTATATCACACTAATTATGTAAAATCAACAATAATACAACCTATAATTTTAGTCTTATCACATATTACAATTTTACTTTAATATGTTATATTAATCTATTGACTAAGTTTTTAATCTATGATATAAATATATCATTCTTATAAGGCCCCTTGGTCAAGCGGTTAAGACGCTGCCCTCTCAAGGCAGAATCATGGGTTCGATTCCCGTAGGGGTCACCAAAAATATTATTATGATTCATTAAATAGATAATAAATCAAAAAAGCATTCCAGCTGGAATGCTTTTTTGATTTATTTAATAGAATATGTCATACCTTTTTCAAATACGTCATTTTCTATATATTGTGAAGTTTGTCCCTCTTCTAATTTATTATTATCTTTTATATTTATTAATTTTATTGTTGCATCATTTACTATTTCAAATTCAAAAATCACATTAGTGTCAGAATAACATAAAGCCCCCTCTTCTCCAGTAGCAAGTACCATGTTTGCAATCAATTTTTTATCATCTATTCTATAAACTCCAGTCAAACCATTTCCATATCCCTCATAAATTTCACAAACATTATCTTCATATAATGTTATTGATACATCTTCATATGATATTCCAGCTCCATCTATAATTTTTTCATCTATAATATATTCAGATATTTTTTTGTTTGTTATTTCTCTTACAAATACATAAGAATTATCATCTTGTTCTAAATAATAATCTAAAGAGATTTGTAAACTTTCATTTTTATTTTCTAACTCTTTAATTTTATCATTTAATTCTTTAATTTCTTCTGAATCTTCTAAAACTACATTTTTATCTTTCAAATCATTAATTTTATTATTTAATCTTTCAATCTCTTGTGAAGATCCAATCGTTATATAATATTTATCTTTATTTAGCTTATATATGTAAAATCCCATTACAAATATTGTTACTATTAATAAAAATATTATTATTTCGGATAAACTTACTTTTATCTTTTTTTTATCTTCCATATCTAAATCTCCTTTTATTTTTTCTCTTGTATATTAGACGGTGGAATGTCCAATTCGGTTCATTTTATATAAAAATTTTATCATTATTTTTTATTTTTTAACATAATAATTACATTAATAATTAATTACATTACAGTAACAATATTAAACAAAAAATGAACTAACTGTTATTTATTACACATTTAGTTCATTTTTATTTAATTTATAAATCATTATAATAGTCTGAATTCAATTTTGTTTTCTCATGCTTTGTTAAATTATTTTTCTTCTAATAACCAATCTATAACATTTTTATGAATAATTCCATTTTGAGAAAAGTCAAACTTATCCATAGTAAGTACATACTTAGGGTAATTATCTTCAATACCTTTATATGCTCCAAATTCTCTTTCAATAACTTTTTCATCTGCTAAAACATACGCTACTTGTATATAAATTTTTTCATTAAATCTTGTTGCAATAAAATCTATTTCAGCATTTTCAGAATTTCCGATATATACATCATAACCTCTGCATATTAATTCATTATAAACAATATTTTCTAAATAAGCTCCCATTTGAGGTCTTTTTCCAATATTTTTTATATGCCCAATACCTAAATCAGTTAAATAATATTTATACTTACCATTTAATATTCTTTTCCCTCTAATATCAAACCTTTCAGCTTTATTTATAAGCATTGCTTTTGTCATATATTCTAAATAGTTATATATAGTTACTTTTGATACTTCTCTATTGTCATTGTTTAGGAAATAATTTGATAAATTATCTGCAGAAAAGTTCTGAGATGGAGTTGTTACAATGTATTCTATAATTCTATTAAGTAAATCTAAATCTTTTATATTAAATCTTTTTACAATATCTTTAATAACAATAGAATTATATATATCTGATAAATATACTCTTGTTTGATATTCATCAGTCATTACAAATCTTTGTGGTAAGCCACCCCAAATAATATATTCATTAAATGCATTCTCAATTTCATTTCTATCAGTTATATTTTTTAATTCACAAACTTCTTGTAAAGTAAATGGATATATTTTAAAGCTTACATATCTACCTGCTAAGTGTGTAGCAAGTTCTCCTGAAAGTAAATCACTATTAGAACCAGTTATAAATATTGATACATTTTTTGAAGCTTTAAATGAATTTATTGCTTTTTCCCATTGTTCAATATTTTGAATTTCATCAAAAAATAAATAATACTTTTCAGAATTTGTCATTTGTTTTGATATATATTCATGTAAATCTGTATCGTTTTTTATAAACGAGTAATCTTCATATTCAAAATTAAGATAAATTATTTGAGATTCAGGAATATTATTATTTTTTATTTCCTCTATTATTTGTTGTAATAGAATAGATTTTCCACATCTTCTAATACCCATTATGACTTTGATTAAATCTTGGTCATAAAACGGTCTAATTTTAGATAAATATTTTTCACGAATAATCATAATTTTTTACCTCTCTTCTAATTATAATTATACCGGTATTTTTATAATTTGTCAATTTTTGTACAGCATACTAAACTTTTTTAGTAAAATTTATGTTTTTGTACAGTTAATATATGATTATTGTATGTATTTTTAATTAAAATATTCTAAAAAAAGAGAATAAATACTCTAAATATTTTTCGCAACACAATTTTGCAACATTTTTTCCAAAAGCTTTGATATATTAAGGCTTTGTCCCTATTTATTAGGGTAGGGGTCACCAAATATACGTTTCGTGTTTAATAATAAAAAATAATAGTGAATATATACTATTATTTTTTATTATTAATTAACACAATTTGTTTTTTATCTCCAAACTTCATTAATATAATATAAAATTTCTTTAAGTCTTTCATCCTGTTTGGTTAAATATAAATATCCAATTAGAGCTTCAAATCCTGTTGAATATGAATACTCTGCTACATTTGAATTTTTAGCTACATGATGATTTTCTGAATTCCTTCCTCTTCTTACTATATCTTTTTCTTCATCAGTTAATTTATTCTCTATATTTTTTAAAGTCTTTGCTTGTGCTCCTGCTTTTACATATTTAATTGATTCAATATGTAATTTATGTGGCTTAGCATTTGAATTATTTACTAAATTTGTCCTTATAAATAATTCATATACACTGTCTCCAACATAAGCCCATACTAATGGAGATAGCATTTTTACATCTTCTATTTTTCTATTTCTTTTTATAAATTCCAATTTTTACTCCCCTTTATGGTTCTTCCAAAGTTATTTTTCCAATTCTTCCAGTTCTAAAATCATCTAAAATAATATTAGCTGTTTTTTCGTCATCAACATTTCCACCAGCAATTAATGCTCCTCTTTTCTTACCTATTAATTTCATCAATTCATATATAGGATTTTCTAATTTATCAATATTTTCTAATTCTTCTTCTGAAATTTTATACCTTTGTTTTAAACTTTCTATATATTTAGTTTTTAGTAATTTTAACAATTGATATGCAATTTCAACTTTATCTAAAATTTCATCCTTAATTGTTCCTATATAAGAGAGATTTAATGCAACTTGCTCATTCTCAAATTTAGGCCATAATACTCCTGGTGTATCCATTAATTCTTGATTTTTTCCTATTCTTATCCATTGTTTATTCTTAGTTACTCCAGGTCTATTTCCTACTTCTAATTTATTAGTTTTTGTAATTCTATTTATAAAAGAAGATTTCCCAACATTAGGAATTCCTAATATCATTAGTCTAGTTGTTTTATTTATAAATCCTCTAGATGCTTGTCTTTGTTTTTCTTCTTTCATAAGTTCATCTATAACTTTAAATATATTATTAATTCCTTTTCCTGTGTTAGCATCTGTTAATATTGTCGGAGCTTCATTTGATAATTTTTTTACCCATTCTTTATTTTTATTGTCATCTGCTAAATCACTTTTATTTAGTACTATTATTTTTTTCTTATTTTTAGTTATTTCATTTATATCTGGATTTCTACTAGACATTGGTATTCTAGCATCTAAAATTTCTATTACAATATCTATTAATTTTAAATCTTGCATTATTTGCCTCTTGGTTTTTGCCATATGTCCAGGATACCAGTTGATATTTGTTTTATTTTCATTCATATTATCACTCCATTTCGTGCAAATTTATATAAATATACCATAAATTTCTTATATTTTTCTTTAAAAATTAAGAGTTAATCAAATCGTAATCAAGTTTTACTATATACCACTATGGTCACATGGCAAATAATATACTTTTATAATTACTTAAGTTTTAATAAGTATTAAATATGGCTACTAATTGAATTAAAAATTACAAGTTTCTGATTATTATCACAAATTTTTTCAATATTTCCATTTGTTATTAAGTATGTCTCCCCATATATTGTTGCAATATTATTATCATCTATAAATACATGGCTACCATTACATTGTCCATATATTGATCTATTATATGATTCATTAATTATTGCATTTCTTTGATACTTATCATTTTCATTAAAATTTGTAACGTCATACACAAAATGTGGCTCAATATTTATATTTGTTAAACCCAATCCATCAAAAAACACAGGTTCTGATTCATCTAATTCTTCTGGACTATTAAAACAATGTTCAGCCATATTTATAGCCCCAGCACTTTGTCCCATTACAACTCCAGAATAGGTAGATAATAATAATTTTAAATCCATTTTTTCAAACAATAAATGTTGATTATAAGTGTCACCACCACATAAGAAAACTAAATCGGCATTTTCAATATATTCTCTTGCTTTATCAACTTTTGTTCCATCTAATATGTAATATTCATCAAATGTAATACCAACCATCTTCATACTATCAAAAAATATTCTAGCATAACTTTCAACTGAATCTGGTGTACTATTAATATCAGAAGCAACAAATACTACTTTTTTAGTTTCTTTTAAAACTTTTTTTAATTGATCAACTATACCATTTTCATTACTCATTGGATGCGTTATTTTTACTCCATCTTTTTTTTCATAATTTTTAAAATCACTTGTAAGTATTCTTATAATGTTTAATCACTCCTTAACTACATTATAATACTTTTTTTATTATTTTTTATCTATATAAATTTTCTAACATATTTGTCAAACATTCATCTGCTGTTGGACCATTTTCAGAAAATCTCATTCTTACCAATCTACCATTAACTTTAAATATATAAGGATTTTTTACTTTTGTTAAAAAATCCAAAATTCTCTCATTACTTGATTTTCTTCTATCAATTTTTATAGAACTTAATTCATCTACATCATCTAAAGTTACATCTTCAAGTTTCATATTTCTACATCTTTTTAATTTTTCTTCTAATTCTTGTATATTATATTTTTTCTTCATTATCACTCATATCTCC
>JBJEFS010000151.1:0-1634 GCA_051874325.1 Anaeroplasma sp. | reverse complement strand
AGAAAGACAACTATATTAAAGTCAAGTAGCTAATTATGAAATAGTATGAAATATTTTAGACTTGAAAATACAGTATTTGTTCTTTGAAATTGTGAATGTAAATGTACTTAAAAGAACTATCTTTTATAAATAGCTTATTTTTGATGAATTATGTCTTATATAAAATTTTTGTTTATTTAAGATAATTTATATCAAATGTAAGATGATTTATTTCAAGATGATAGATTATTCTTAGAAGTTTTCTTATACAATGGCCTAATGCACATAAGTGTCCTTTACCTTGGCTTCGTTTTAAATGATAGTAATCGTTAAAAGTTTGATTATGTCGTATAACAGGAATGATGACTCGATAAAGCGATGTCCTTAAATATTTGGATCCTTTTTTGGTTATAGCTGTTTTATCAGCTTGAAATTCACCAGATTCACTAATATAAGGATTAACACCTGCAAATTTAATTAATTTACCTGCATTAGAATAATTGCTTATATCACCAAGTTCGGCTAAAATAGAAGTACCAGAAGTTATTGATATTCCTGGTATTGATGTGATAGAAGAATCTTGTGTGATGGCGAGGTCTTCTATTTTTTTATCTAACTCTTCAATTTGAGAACTTATCATATCAATACTCGAAATAACAGACTTAATAATAAAAGAAATAGAAATATCATGAATGCCAATAGAATTAGAAGCTAACTCTTTTAATTCTTCAGCAGTAAAAGAGCTACAGTATTTAAAGCATTTTCTCAAAGAACGAATATCTGTATGCGCTATTGTATAGGCATCACTATATTCTCTTAGAATGTTTAAATAAGTAATGGTATACTCATTTTTAAATAAAGAGTTAAACTCAGGGAAAACAATGTCTATATGTCTTTGAAGAATATTCTTCTTACGATTCATTTCAATAGTTAATTGAGTACGATAGCGAGTCAATTCTTTTGCTTGATTTAATTTTTCATCTTGAATAGAAATGACACGATAGTAATCTTTATCTAAAAGAGCTTTGGCAATCAACAGGGCATCTTCTTTATCACTCTTAACTGTTTTTAAAGAAGCTTTTCTAATATTTTTTGTAGTAATAGGATTGATTAAAGCTACTTTATATCCGTTAGACAATAAATTACTTTCAATGGCAAAGTTATAATGCCCAGTATCTTCCATACCGATAAGAAGTTCATCTTTAGAGTATTTATTTAGTTCAATATAGAGTTTTTCAAATCCTTGTTTATTATTATCAAAGAAAAAAGGATCACATAAAGATTCACCAGTATAAGCATCCATGATATAAACAGCATGTTTATATTTGGCGATATCAATTCCAACAAGTTTCATAATTATAAATTCCTTTCAAAAAATAATTTGTGATTGTGAAGTATAATCCACTTCAAAGGTATCAAAAACCTGGTGTGTTTAGAATTCTAAAGACTCATACAACTAATAATAAATACGATACAAAGAAGTGGTAAGATCCTTTCTAAAAAGTCAAAGCAATAAGGAAAAAATGTACAAATCCACATTCACAATTACAAATTTTATCACATCCTGAAGTGATACCAAATTATTCAGGAAGGAAAGGAGAATTGGTATATTGTTTTATTACTCTTTGTATGAGTGAATTCAATATACCAGGAAA
>JBJEFS010000150.1:0-6581 GCA_051874325.1 Anaeroplasma sp. | reverse complement strand
TTTTCTTTAATGAAAATCTATTATTAAGTTCAAAAAAAAACATTCTTTGTTCAAAATGAACAAAAATATGTTGAAAAATGTAATAAAAAGAACTATACTTATATGGAGTTACAAATTATCTGAACTAGAGAGTAAGTGACTTGTTTGTGTTTTAATATCAAAATTTAAAAGTTATGTTGTACTCATAACTATAAATTAAATATTTAAAAGGGAGAATATAATCTTAAGTACAATTTGATTATACAATAAAAATATGAAAAAAATATTGATGTCATTAGTATGCTCTTTATTAGCTGTTTTGTGTTTAGTAGGCTGTGGGCAAAAGGAAACTGTTTTAATATATGCTACTTCAGAAGAGGAAAGAATTGCGTTTTTTCAGCAACAACTTAATGAGCAATTTCCAAATTATAATATTGTAATTCAATACTCTGGTACTGGTGCATTAGTTTCTAAATTGCAAGGTGAAGGAATTGAAACTGAATGTGATATCATATTAGAATTGGAAGCTAATAATATGGAATTATTATTAGAGCAAAATCCTAATTTTTTTGCAGATTTAAATGATTATGATTTTACTAAATTTACAAATTCAGCAACATCTTACGGACATAAAAAATATGCTCCTAGCTGTATGACATATGGTGCTGTAGTTATAAATAAAAAGGTTTTAGCTGAGAATGGACTTGAAATTCCAACATCATATAATGATTTACTAGATGCAAAGTATAAGAATTTAATCTCTATGCCGAATCCAAAGGCATCAGGTACAGGATATTTATTCTATAATGGATTGGTTTCAACTCTTGGTCAAGATGAAGCATTAAATTACTTTGATCGATTAAATTCAAATATAAAAGAATATACTTCATCTGGATCTGCTCCAATAAAAGCAGCTAACCGTGGTGAAATTGCTGTAGGATTAGCTATGCTATGGCAATGTGTTTCATATAAAGAACAAAATCCAGATTTAGATTATACATTCTTAGATTATGGGGCACCATCTAATCTATATGTTATGGCTATTATTAATGGACATGAAAAGAAAACAGCTGTAAAGGAAGTTTGGGATTATATATTCAATGAACTAAACAAGCCTCAAGTAGAGAAGTTCATTCCAGACCCAATTTATGTTGGACAAAAACCTGAAAATCCACTATATCCAACAAGCGTTAAGGCTATTGAAATGAAAGGATTATTTGATCCAAAATATAAGCAAAACTTATTGGATTTATGGAGATTATAGTATGGAAGATATTATTTTAAAGGCAGATAATATTGGGAAGAAATATGGCAATAGAATAATTTTAGAGAATATATATTTTGATGTTCATAAAGGAGAATTTTTGTCAATATTAGGATCATCAGGTTGTGGAAAAACAACACTTTTAAGAATTCTTGTTGGAATAGAACAACCAACTTATGGTCATATATATAAGAATGGTGAAGATGTTACAACTAAGACACCATTTGAGAGAAATATAGGTATAGTTTTTCAAAATTATGCATTATTTCCTAATATGTCTGTATATGAAAATATTTCATATGCATTAAAGGTTCGTAAATTTGGTAAAAAAGAGATTAAAGCCAAGGTTGATGAGATTATTCAATTAGTTGGTCTTTCCGATCATGTTAATAAAAGGCCAAGTCAACTATCAGGTGGGCAACAGCAAAGAGTAGCTATTGCTAGAACCCTAGTTTTAAATCCTGACATTATTTTATTTGATGAGCCTATGTCTGCACTAGATGCTAATATAAAGGTTTTACTTAGAAAAGAATTGAAAAAAATACAAAAAACTTATAATATTACAATGATATATGTAACTCATGATCAAGAGGAAGCTTTTAGCTTATCTGATAAAATTATGCTTATTGATGATAATAAAATTGTTCAAATGGATACACCTGCAAATATTTATCATAATCCAAAAAATGATTTTGTTAAATCTTTTATTGTTAATCAATTGGATGAGAAAATTAAGTCTATTGAGGATAGTATAAATGGAAGCAACAGTTAGAAAACATCAATTAAAGCTTGCGTCACATAATATTCCAAGAATAATTTATATTGGTTGTATTCTTTTATTTTGTATTTTACCTTTATTTTTCTTATTATTTAATATAACAAGTATAGATTTATCTTTTGTTTTAAAGGATAAGATATTTTATGATGCATTTCGTAATTCAATTTTTTATACGTTTATTAGTACGGTAATTACTTTATTCTTAGCACTTATTGCGGCTTATTTTTTAAATTTCTCTTCTATAAAATATAAAAAATTCTTTGGTATTTTATTAACAATTCCTATGCTTGTTCCAACCTTATCGATTGGATTAGGATTACGTGTTCTATCTGGTAAGAATGGTTTTTTAGATCAATTGATTGGAATTGATAATGATTTGTTGGGTTATTCAGGGTTAATTATTGGATCGATAGTAGTTAGTTTCCCTTCTACATTCTTAATTTTATATGATGCACTTAGGTATGAAAATAAAGAACCTTATGATGCAGCAAAAATAATGTGCATAAACAGCTTTAGTTCGTTTATAAAAATAACTTTACCATATCTAAAAAAGCCTTTAATAACTGCATTTTTCGCATCATTTACCCTAATATTTTCAGATTATGGTATTCCGATGGAAATAGCTGGAAAAATAAAGACCTTACCAATGTATCTTTATGAACAGGTTATGGCAAATTTTAAATATGGACGTGCTGCTTTTGTTGGCTTTATATTGTTATTGCCTGCAATAGTTTCATTCATTTTAGATTTGTTTTTAAAAGAAGGAAAAGGTGAAGAAAATAAAAATGCATTAATTAAATCAGGAAGAATTTTTAATGCTATAGCTATTATAAGTATAGTGATTATTTCAATATTTTTATTTATTCCGCAATTATCTTTTATTTCTTTAACTTTTATGGAGGGTTATCCGAATAATATTCATTTTTCTCTCAATAATTTAGCTAGTATTTTTGATGTTGTTCATGGCGTTGGTTTGCTTAAATATGTATCAAATTCACTAATAATATCCTTACTAACAGGGTTAATAGGAGTTTCTTTTGCATTTACGGCTGCATATTTTTCTTCTAGAATAGAAGGTTTTTTAGGTAAAATATTAAATTTTCTTGCAATGGCATCTATTGCTATTCCTGGTATAGTTTTGGGTATTGGATATATCTTCTTATTTAAAGGAACAAATGGTTTCTTTTATGGAACTATTAGTATCATAGTTTCCGTAAATATTGCCCATTTTTTAGGTTCTCCGTTTATTATGGCTAGAAACTGTCTTTCAAAAATTAATAAAGATTATGAAATAATAGGTAATACATTAGGATTATCTAAAATTAGAATCTTTTTTAGAATTTTAATACCAATGTCAATTGGTACATTATTAGAAATGTTTTCATATTTTTTCTTGAATTCAATGATAACAATTTCCGCAGTTACTTTTTTATGTACTTATAAAACTCAGCCACTTGCAGTGTTAATTTCTACTTATGATAAAACAGGTAATTATGAAATGCAGGCTGTTATTTCGTTTATCATTTTATTAATTAATGTTATATTTAAAGGTTTAATTTCATTATTTATGTATATTTTTGTGATTAGAAAGATAAATAGAAAGGAAAATGAATATATGGAAATAAATAAATATCAATTTGATTTGTTAACATTTTTAGAAAAAAATGGTAGTAATAAATATACCCAAAGATATTTGTCTGATATGTTAACTATTTCATTGGGAACAATTAACAAAGAAGTAAATTATTGTCAAGAATTAGGTTTTATTCAAATTGATTCTGATGGCAAAATGCAGATTACAGAAAAGGGATTAAAAGTTTTGGAGCCATATGCTGTTAGAAAAGCGATTATACTTGCGGCTGGTTTTGGTTCAAGACTTGCTCCAGTTACTTTAGATACTCCAAAACCTTTAGTAAAAGTAAATGGTGTTAGAATAATTGATACAATACTAGATTCATTGGTTGCAAAAGGAATAACTAATATTGTTATTGTAAGAGGCTATAAAAAAGAAATGTTCGATGTATTGCTTGATAAATATCCATTTATAAAGTTTATTGATAATAATGAATTTAATGTTACAAATAATATATCATCTGTTGTTAAAGCATTAGATTATATTGACCGTTGTTACATTTGTGAAGCTGATTTATTAATAGATAATCCAGATATTATTAATAAATATGAATATACTACTAATTATTTAGGAATAAAAGTTAAAGAAACTGATGATTGGTGTTTTACAAAAAAAGGTAACTATATTGATACGTTTAAAATTGGTGGAGATAATTGTTATCAAACAATAGGAATTTCATATTGGAATGAAGAAGATAGTAAAAAATTAAAACAGGCTGTTTTAAAATTATACAATTCTCGTGGTGGAAAAGAATCTTTCTGGGATATGGCTGCCTTAAGAAATTCTAAAAAGGATTTTAAAATTGAAATAAGAAACTGTTATAAATCTGATGTTACAGAAATTGATAATTTTAGCGAGCTTGTTGTATTAGATAGTTCATATAAAGATTATCCTGGTCATGAAAAATATTAGTTAATGTCTATATATAAAAGTTTTTATTGCATTTTCTATAATTGTATGGTAAAACATTTCAGTATATATATTGAATAAGTATGAGGCAAAATTATGGAATATTTAGATAAAGAAAATGAAGAAAAACTAAAGTGTGTTCATTTGGCTAATTTTGAGTTACTGAAAGAAGCTGATAGAATATTTAAACAAAATAATATTGAATATTTTATGATTGCAGGTACACTTATTGGAGCTGTTCGCCATCATGACTTTATTCCTTGGGATGATGATGTTGATATTGCAATGACAAGAGATATGTTTAATAAGATGCTTTCTAATCATGTTCTTGACCAAATAGCTGATGATTTTGAAGCCGTTTATCCAGATGAAGATGATTGCTTTTTTGATATGATAATAAAAATTAATTATAAGAAAAGTAGATTAGCGAATTCAAACGAAGAGACTAAATTTTACAATGAAAAGCATAATAAAATTTCTCTTGATATTTTTGTTATAGATAAAACCTATAAAGGGTTAAGAGGCAAAATTCAAAGATTAAAATTAAAAATGATCTATGGAGAAGCAATGTCAAAAAGGTATAGTATAAACTTTTCAAAGTATACATTTTTTGAAAAGATAAAGATTAAAGTACTATGTTTTTTTGGAAAAAATAAAAGTATGAAGAGATTATATGAAAAGTATGTTAAAGTTTCTTCAAAATATAACGATAGAGATTTAAAATATTGTTTTTCATCAAATGATTTACTTTCATATATTGATGTTTTATATATGACTAAGTTTTTTGAAAAAACAATTGATATAAAAGTAAGAGACAAAATGCTTTCAGCACCCATTGGCTATGATGAATATCTAACAGCGACCTATGGGAATTATATGGAATTGCCACCTATTGAAAAAAGGATTCCATTACATATTAATTTTGATGAGTTATTTGTTGAAAAATTAAAAGAAAATTAGAGGTAGCTTAATGTTAGGAAAGGAAAGAATTAAACCATTATTGAACTTAATATATAGTATTTTAGGATTGGTGGTATTTAATGGTATTATTCAATTTATTTTATATCCTTTTCTAAATAAGAAGATGGGTGATGCATCCTTCGGTGTTGTTTTAACTATGCTGTCGATGATTTCAATGCTTTCAAGTTCGATTGGAGTGTCTGTTAATTCATCTAGAATGACATATGTATATGAAAAGGATAGTAAAAATGGTGATTTTAATCTTATACTAATTTTGTTTAATATCCTTGGTATTGGAATTTTAACTATTTTTTTAATTGTTTCAAATTTAATTGATTTTTATACAATTATATTCTTGAATCTTTTAATGATTCTAACTTCATTTAGATATTATGCTGATGTAGAGTATAGAAAAAGTTTAAATTTTTTTTCATTTTTCATATTTTATTTAATAATTGGTATAGGTTATTGTTTAGGCTGCTTAATATATTTATTAATTCCTATTTGGGAAATATCGATGATTTTAGGTGAGCTTCTTGCCTTAATATTTGTAGGTTTAAAGGGCAATATATTTAAGTCATTTTTTAAAAAATCACCGCACTTTAAAAAAATCCTTTTATTATCAATATCATTATTTATTGGAGAATTTTTGAGTGCAGCAATATTAAATGCTGATAGAGTTTTACTATATTTTTTTATAGATTCTACAGCGGTTACAACATTTTATGTTGCATCATTAGTCGGAAAGATTGTAGCAATGGTTACAGTGCCATTAAATGGTGTAATAATGGGTTATTTGTCTAGATATACTTCTAAAATTGATAATAAATTTGTTAGTATATATATGTTAATGGTATTCTTGCTTGGTGCTGTTGCTCTTGGATGTTGCTTGATTGCCTCACCAATTATTATTAAGCTTTTATATCCTGGAACATACAATTTATGTGAGCCGATAATTTTTTATGCGGCTCTATCTCAAGTTGTTTTCTTTTGTTCTAATTTAGCTTTAACTTTGGTTATAAAATTTATGAATTCTAGATGGCAGCTAATAATTAATG
>JBJEFS010000149.1:0-27451 GCA_051874325.1 Anaeroplasma sp. | reverse complement strand
TGTAGAACTTTTCAATTGACTTTATTTTTTTATTTATTACGACTGAACTGTAACCTATTAGGTGATAAAAATCTTAAAATAGAAAAATAAAATATTGTATAGATATTAATTTTATGATAAAATAAAATAGACTCTTTCGATTATGAGTTAGATATTTTAAGGAGATGAATTAACTTGGCACGTATAGTTAGAAAGGTATCTGGTAAAGACGTTCGTGGTCAAAAAAGAAATAAAGGAATTTTATACAGCAAGAAATTTTGGATTATTGCCTCTGTTATTGCAGTAATAATCATTGCAGCTAGTATTATTACAGGAGTAGTAATTGCAAATAATAATAAATCTGAGGAAGAAGTAAGTGTTGAGGATTATTTTGGAATGACTCAAAAAACAGCAAATGGTGTTGAGGTGAATTTTGAAAAAATGAGTTATTCTGGGTTAAGAATGCATTCTAATCCAAATTTTGATGACACATTTATTGAGTATATATTTATTTTCGCAACTGACTTAAATTCATTCTATCCAATGGATTTATATGATAATGATGGTAATAATTTAAAGAACTCTGTACATTCAAAAATATTTGAGTTATTAGTTTCTTTGCAATATGAAATTGATCAGGTTAACAAAGCTGACAATGATTATAGTGTAAAATTATATATTATTGACACGGCATCTACTTCTGGAAGTGAAAATACTGGTCTATTACTTGACTCTAATTATGGAGGAAATGAAAATGAAAATGTTACTAGCATATTCTCTTTAACAACAGAAGATGGCTTGATTGATAGCTATAGAGGCGATAAAGGCGGAGTTATTAAGGATATTAATTTATTATGTACTTCATTAAATGTCTCTGATTATACTAATGTTATTAATGCATCTATTAGTTTTATGAAGAGTGGTTTTAAAGAAGCTGAATAATAGAAATAAAATATAAGACCGTTACTGGTCTTTATTTTTTTAAAGCAATTATGGAGGAAATATGGAACAATTTAGTGAATCAGTATTAAATAATATTGTTAAAGATTTAGGAATAAAGAAAGAACAAATTAACGCTGTACTAGAAATGCTTAAGGACGATAAAACAGTAGCTTTTATTGCTAGATATCGTAAGGAAGCAACAGGTGGTTTAGATGAAGAGGAAATTAGAAAAATAGAAGAACAGTATAGCTATGGAGTAAATCTCGAAAAAAGAAAAAATGATGTAATTCGCTTAATAGAAGAAAAGGGAATGTTAACAGAAGAATTAAGAAATTCTATTCTATTAGCACCAAAGCTTATTGATGTTGAGGATTTATATCGTCCCTATAAAGAAAAAAAGAAGACAAAGGCAACTGAAGCGATATCTTTAGGATTAGAGCCTTTAGCTGATATAATGATGAAACTATGGCAAAGAGGAGGTCGTATTGAAATTGCCTCACAATACATTACAGATAAAGTTAAAACTGCTGAAGAAGCAATTATGCACGCAAAATATATTATAGCTGAAAGAATAAGTGACAATGCTGAATATAGAAAGTATATTCGTGATGCTGCACTAAAGTATGGAACTATAATTTGTAAAAAGAAAAACAATGACGAGGACCAAGAAGAAAAATACAAAAATTACTATGATTCTAAAGAATCGGTTGGTAGAATTAAACCTCATAGAGTATTAGCCATTAATAGAGCAGAGGATGAAAATGTTATTTCTGTTACATTAGAGCTTCAACCTCAAAGGGATATTGATTATATAAAATATAAGGTTATTAGAAATAGAGAGTCTATTTTTAAAAATGATTTACTTGAAGCAATAGAGGATTCTTATAAAAGATTAATAGCTCCTTCAATTGGGCGTGAAATACGAGGAATATTAACTGAAAAGGCTGAAGAACAAGCAATTCACATATTTTCGTTAAATTTAAAAAATTTATTACTTCAAGCCCCAATTAAAGGTAAAGTTGTTTTAGGGGTTGATCCTGCCTTTAGAACAGGATGCAAGCTTGCAGTTATTAGTGAGGCAAGTAATGTTTTAGAAATAGGTGTTATATATCCTAATGAAAAGTCTAAGGATTCTAAGGTTGATCCTAAATTAACTTTACAATCAAAAAAGACAATAGTTAGTTTGATAAAAAAATATAATGTTGGGATTATAGCTATTGGAAATGGTACTGCAAGTAGAGAAACTGAAAGTTTTATTGCTGAAGTTATTAAAGAAAATAAGCTAGATGTAAAATATGTCATAGTTAGTGAAGCAGGTGCCTCAGTGTATTCAGCATCAGAATTGGCAATTGAAGAATTCCCAGATTTGACTGTAGAAAAAAGGTCTGCGATTTCTATTGCTAGAAGAATTCAAGATCCATTAGCTGAACTAGTTAAAATTGACCCCAAATCTATTGGTGTTGGTCAATATCAGCATGATGTTACTCAAAGTAAATTAAATAAATCTTTAGATGATGTTGTAGTAGATGCTGTTAATAAAGTAGGAGTAAATTTAAATACAGCTTCAGGTTCTTTACTTTCATATGTTTCAGGTGTTACTAAAAGTATTGCTAAAAATATATTAGATTATAGAGAGAAAAATGGAAGATTTTATTCTCGTGAAGAACTAAAGAAGGTTGCTAAACTAGGACCTAAAACATATGAACAATGTGTTGGTTTTTTAAGAATTTTGGATGGTAATAATGCTTTAGATATGACTTCTATTCATCCAGAAAGCTATGACAAGGCATTAAAATTATTAGAATTTATGAATTTAAGCGTTTCTGATTTAGGTACAGATAAAATTAAGGACGAAATAGAAAAACTAAATAAAAATGAAATTTCAGCTCAATTTAATATAGATATGTATACCCTTAATGACATATTAGATTCATTTAAAGCACCTTTAAGAGATATAAGAGATGATTATCAGGGATTAAAATTAAGAAGTGATATTATGCACTTTGAAGATATTAAAGTTGGTGATGAATTAGATGGTACGGTTAGAAATGTTGTTGATTTTGGCGTATTTGTTGATTGTGGTGTTAAATACGATGGACTAATTCATATTTCAAAAATGTCTAGAAATAAAGTCAATCATCCATCAGATATATTAAGTGTCGGAGATAATATACATGTTTATGTAATAGATATCGATTATAATAAGCATAAAATGGCATTATCACTTATTAAAGAATAAATAAAGTCTGTAAGTCTAGAGATAATCTAGATTTACAGACTTTTTTACATTAGCATTTGATTATTTATAATTAGTTTATATTGCATATTTAATTTTTCAGCAGCATTTTTGCACATCTTCATTCTTCCTAAAAATATTTCAAAATAATCAATTACTGAAGATATTCTAGTATCAATCTCCAATGATAGCGTTATTTCATTTCTATTAATTGTTAATGAGGAGGATTTTACTGAATAATTAACTCTATAATGTATATCATTTTCATTGCATTTATCTTTTCTAACTCTTGTGCATCGTACATCAGATTTATCTGCAATAATTAGTGCAGCAGCAATGTGATTTACAGCTACACCAGTACCCTCATCATGATTACCAATTGATGATACTATTAATGAAATATCCTCTGGTGATAAATCGGTTTCTTTTAATATTTGAAATGCCATAATAGCTCCAGATTGTGAATGATCAATACGATTAATTAGGTTTCCAATGTCATGCATATATCCTGCAATTTTTGCAAGTTCAATATCATGTTCATTATAACCTAATGAACTTAAAATTAATGCTGCATCATTTGCTACTTTGGTTACATGAGCAAATGAGTGCTCGGTGTATCCTAAAGCTTCTAGTGATTTATCTGCTTGCTCTATATATATATTTATTTCTTTATTATTCTTTATCTCCTGATATGTCATAAATATACCTCCTTATATGATATTGTATCATAATATGGTTAATATAATGTAAAATTCTTGAAAAAAATAAAAGAAGTATGTTAAATTAATCAGAATGTTTCCAGCTACAAATTAATAAATGTGTAAATTATACAAAAAAATACCTTAAAATTGATAAAATGGAATTGCCTAGAAACCAAAGAATCAATTTAAGGTATTTTTTTATGTTGGATTATGTAATTTCAAAGAAATTAAATATTAAAGCTGAAATAATTGATTTAGAAAAGTCTTATTTTAGTTTTAAATCTAACACTTGTTATTTTCCATAGAACTGCATTTAAAAAAATGTAGATATGGGTTGCCTAATTACGTATTGTTGCTTCACCACGTTTTGTCATTCCATATTCATTTGCTAATGAAGTTGCACCATTCAAACATCTCTTTACAATTTCAAACTTTAACTCTTTATTATATTTTGCTTTTCTTCCCATAAAAAAATACCTCCAAAGTAGACTTACAATAACTTGGAGATTGCGAATCCCATTTGGATTGTTCGTTATTCCTTTAGTTATTTTTTTGTCTACTTTGGAGATATCATATCAGTTTGCACGTCTTTTTATTTTGAATCTGGTCTAGTCCAAGTATATGTTCCATCAAACCAACTTACATATTTAGAAGCTGAATCATAATTTATAATTGTATTCTTTAAACTAGTTAAATAAGCACTAATGAAAGAATTATCAAGTGTAAAGTTATTAAATGTAACTTTGTTAACTTTAATGTCTAATAATTCAACTAATAAATAATTTTGGAAATTAGATGATGTATATGTTGAAATAACGTCATCAAATAAAGAAGACATAATAGAAACGATATCTGAGTCTAAAGAAGAATCAGCTCCGTTTTGCTTTTGTACATAATAAATAAATAGTTGATTAATTGATGCACTAGTTTTTTCTTCATTATATGAATCAATATTAACATAAATAGATATATCTTCATCATCTTTTTCATATTCACGAATTACAATTTGTAAATTTGATTGGAAACCTGAAACATCATCCTTTTCAGTAAATTGTGTTGATTCAGGACCTTCATATGAATTAAGTACTATCATATGATATCCATAGTTTGTAGCACATAGTGAATCAAATGTTACTAAGGAAACATCACTAGCAGAATGAGCAGTGCTTCCAACTATTTCACCATCTTTTTCGTAACAGAAGTAGAAGATGCCATCTTCATATTCATTAGCTATATTGTTAGCTGATGCAGTATAATATATGTTTTCAACATATTCTTTGAATGGTACAACGAAATTGCTAACAGAATCCTGTGTTATATCACCACTTGAGGCAAGCTGTTCAACTGTAAGAAGGAAATTAAATTCTTTATAATCATCCCATGTTTTATTAGGGGCAGATAAAAGCTTTCCACCTTCTTCATATTGTGTCTTTATATAAGTCAATGTTTCATATAATGTATTATCTTTGTATGCATCATATGTAGCTTCAAGGTATATTGCTTTAGCTAGTTTTTCTACAGCAGCTTCAAATTCTGCTTTAACATTAGGATTTTTTGAAAGGAAGTCTGCTGGATCATCAGGTGAACCATCAGCATTATCATCAATATTAATTAAAATATGATCTAGATTAATACTAAATAGTTTATTATAGGTTGAATTTCCAGTTTCTAAAAGATTCTTTAAGAATCCATTTTTAGCTTCATCAGACAATTTATATGTTACATTTTCATCAACAATACTTTCTTGAACCCATTCTTCAAAAACAGTCTTTGCTTTATATACATTTAATGCTTCTTTGGCATCATAGTAATATTTTAATACATCCTCTTTAGTAGTATAGCCATATGCTGCAAGTAAATAATTGTCTAAGCCAATTTTAGCAGGATATGTTGAATTATTGTTCTTTTTAAATGTTTCAATTGCTGTATCTAGCGATTTTTCACTATCTTCATGCTTTTCACTTGAAATAAGTACATCATCTACATATTCATCATATAATTGATATGCATATTCAAGTTGGAAATAGTTAGTTATAATTGAAGTAGCGCTTGTTTTTGAAGCATCCTCATAAAATTGTTCAACAGAATATTCTCCATTTTTTGTGCTAAATAAAACATTGCTTTCAGGTTTAACATTTTCTTCAATTGCAGTATACTCATCTGAATAACTATATTCAAACTTGTACTCAAAATAAGGATCATATATTTTTAAATCACTATTGCTTAAAATATTTGAATAGTTTTTTGTTAAATAAGATGAAGCATTTGCAATGATTAAATTTTCTTTTATTTTAGCATCAATCTCGTTCTTTTGAACTGCTGATAATTCATCATATTCTAATTGCTTTGATGCATTGTTATCAGCATGATAATCGTATTGAGTATTTATTCTATATGCTAAAACGTATTTATTGCTTATATTTCTTGGCTCAGTAAGATATTGACCATCCTCTAGTGTATCCTTTATAAGTGTTGAGATAGAAGAAGATAATTCATCAAAATCATCCTTTTCCTCGTTAACTGTATACATGAAAATATCGTTATCAGCAGTTACAGGGGCATCTAATTTATATTCATAATAGTGATTATAAAGCTCGATGTATTTATTTAATGCATCAGCTGGATTAGATGGAATGTTTCCAATTTTTTGGATTGCCTCATCTGCTTCACGTCTTGAGTTAAATTGGATAATAATGGCTTTATATGTTCCAAAAGTCATATATGATTCTTCATAAGTTGACTTAATTGAAGATTCTTTAAATAAATAATTTGAGTTTTTTGTTTCCTCTTCAGTTTCTTCATCTAAAATATATTCTTCGTCTGCAATTTTGAATAGAGCTTTTCTAGCACTATAGTTTTTAGCTTCAGAAAGTAGTATAGATTCAACATTTGAAGATAATTTATTTAAAGTATTTTGAGAGAATTGTATCAAATCTGATTCAACAGATAAGAAGTAGCCTGCATCCTTTTTATTAATCCAAGTTATATCATCTTTAGTAATAGAAATACCTTTTTTTGCTTGTTCATCAATGAATTTTTCAATACTTGTATTGATTTCCTTTGATGTTTTTTTGTTTATTGCCTCAGCACTACTTGTACTAAAAATTGTAGATGCCAAAGATGAGTTTATTGCTTCATATAAATCTTGTCTTATCTCTGTATATTTCTCTTGGTTTAATTCATATAATAAAATTTCTTTATTATTTGAATCAATATCACTAACCTTTAGAGTGTTTTTAGCATTCTCAGTAAGCTCAGTTAAATTTGTTTTATTAAATACTTCGGTTAATGCATCATATTCATCTTTGAATAATGCCTTATCAATACTATTTGTGAATACTGAATATGAATTGTATTTTAAACTAGAATAATATTTATCTAAGGTTAATTGTAGATTGCCATTATTTGCAGTTGCAATTACTGTGTCAAGCTGATTATGTAAAGAACCATAGGGTGTAGTAGTATTCCTTACCTCTTTGTCACCTTTGCATGATGCAATTGACAAACCTAAAACTGCAACAGAAGCTCCTAAAAATAATTTTTTAAGTTTCATAATTATTCAGCCTCCTTACTATTTGTTTTATTTAAGAATCCTTCAACTTCTTCTTGAAGTCTTTCCCACCAATCAGGATAGCTGTTTGATGTGCCAGTTGTATCATTATATAGATAATCATAGTTGTCAGCAACATCTTGATTAATTCTTATTATAGTATTAAAGTAACCATTTTCACCATTATATGTTTCATTTGTGAATTTAACCACATCATATAAATCAGTATTGCTGTCAATACCTGTTGCATTTTTAATGAAGTTAAGAAGAATTATTCTTTGAGTTTCTGAACTAGTATATCTAGATACAACAGGCTCTAAGAATGTTGTTATTGCAGAAGATATTGATGAAGGAGATAAAGTAGAAGAACCATTTACTGCATAATCAAGAATATATAGCATGATTTGGTTTGAATTTAATGAACCATCTAAATCAGGATTATCATTTCCTTCATTATAGATATTGTTTATTGTAATATATTCATCATTGTATTTTATAACTATATTTTTTAATAAACCATCAGGATCATCTTCTTCCTTCCATTCTGCAGAAGGCTTTGATTTACCAGCAGTAACTAAGATTAAGTTAAATCCATCATTTGTAGCAATTATTGAGTCATTTTCAGTAGATATAGCATCCTCAGTTAATGGCTCAATATATACAGTTGGAACTGTACCATTGATGTAATACTGATATGTAGTTGTTTTATTACCATTTGCATCAGTACTGTATCCTCTTGCATAGTCATATAAACGTTGCTTTAAATTGAAATTTATAGATAAATCAGCATTTGTAGTTGAAAATTCCTCTGTTGTTACCTTTAATCCTAATTTTCT
This sequence comes from Anaeroplasma sp., assembly GCA_051874325.1. GTDB lineage: Bacteria > Bacillota_I > Bacilli_A > Acholeplasmatales > Anaeroplasmataceae > Anaeroplasma. Next base: position 19,207 of record JBJEFS010000149.1, on the reverse strand, counting down.
ATACTTAGCCCATTGATTTTCAGCGACAATTGGATTATTTGCGTAAATAACTCTTGCTGAATTGTTAATTTCATCAACTAATGATGAAAGCTTATCAGTATGAGAAGTACTTGAAGCACTTAGCTTATTGTATACATCATAAACCAATGATTTAGCAACATATTCCATTGTTACATTTTGTCCTTCAAATTCAACTTCTTTGTAAATCCAAGAATTTAAATCATTTAAGTCAATTTCATCAGCTTCATTATCGTCATCGATATCCATATAAACAACAAGTCTAGTTCCTTCTAATGAGAAATAATCTTTATATGCTAAATCAGTATAATATTTGAAGAAGTCTGATAAAGAAGAATTACTATAATCAGTTAAAAGCTTTGAAGATGCATGTTGTATTAAATAATAATCATTAATAATTTCATCAACATTTGCAGTATGATAATAAAGCATTAAGAAGTTATATTTACCAATAGTAGATGAATAACCATTGCTTGAATAACCATTATTTGCAAAATTAACCAATACCATTTCAAGGTAATCTTCATAGTATGTTACAATTTCCTTATCTGCTTTAACTTCACTATATTGATCTGTATCTTTAATTATTTTATTAGATATTAGGTCAATTGCTGTTGTTGCACCATATTGTCTTTCCAATATGTCATATACACCTATCTTTTCTTCAGTTCCAGGGTAGCAAATTGAATTTTTATCCTCTGAATCAGCTTTAATATTTAGATTCCATACTTTTTTATTGTATTCGATGGTTGCTAAAATATTTTTATTTTTTGCTTTCTTTAATGTTTTTGAATAATCTTCATGTGAAGTAGAATAGCTAATTTCAACTGCTTCATTATAGATTTTAATCTTGATTTCTTTTTCTTCATCAGATAAATAAGAAGAAATTACAGAATCAGAAATTTTATCTGTTGTCATCAATTCAATGATTTCATCTTGTAATCCAGGATTTAATTCTGCATCTAAAATAAAATCTATAATTTCATATGTTGATAGGTTTGGATTGTAAAATGCCTCATATGCTTTAATCTTTTCATCTTCAATGTCATCTAGTGCTTCGTCAAACTTGTAACAAATATAATAACCATTATTTTGACTTTGTGTAGAAGTAGAATAACGAGAATTCATGTCTATGATTCCATTATCATCAGTTAACTTTAATGTTTCGTAAGCATATAATTTAAATGAATCAGAAATGCTTGCTAATTCATCTGATGATATTGTAGTTTCACTAGCATTATTAGTTTTTAATAGATTGATAGCATTGTCATACTTAGCTTGAGGATTTACAGAATAATCAGAAATAATTCTATAAATATTAGCTCTTAAGTCATTAATATCATTAAATGGATATTCATAAGCTGTGGCAAGCGGTGTTCTATATCCACCATAAAGATAATTATAGATTTGAATATATATTTCTAAAATGATAGCACCAGATAATTCTTCAACACCATTTTCTTTATTTAAAGAAGTGTTTTTGAAATCATCATAATAGCTTATGTAGCTCTCGTAAGACATTCTATCATCTGAATTTAAATAATCCTCATAGCCTTCGTTTGCATTATCTTTAATGAAATATAATTTTTTATTATACATTTTTAAACCAAAGGCTCTTAAGGTATCATTATACTCATTTTCAGATGTAAAGCGAATTAAAACCATATTTAAATCATATGTGTTAATATATTCACTCTTAAACTTGCCAGTATAATCTGTGTTAGAGAAGTATCCGATTTTTTCATCATCATCATCGTCATCCTCCTCTTGAGCTGTAATTATATCCTCATTTAGCTTATCATATGCTAGTAGTTCTTTTGCATAAAGAGGATAATAAATCTCACTTAATTCATTTGCTATAATAATATAATTTTGTGTATTATCTTTTGAGGCATTCTCAATAAGCTCTGCAAAGCTTTTGCCATCTGCTGTTTTATCCTTTTGATATGTTGATATTAATCCATCAGTATATTCTTTTTCTGATATTTTTTTAGTAGTTTTATCAAGAGCATCTAATGAATCCCAATAATCCTTGTTGCTGAAATTCAAATTATAGATATCCTGTACTACATAATCAATCAATCTAGTAGAATATTTTTCATAAAGTTTTGAAAAATCCTCAGATGAAGAAATATCTAGTGTTTCCTTATCAGAATCAGATAAAGTATTGAATGATTTTTTCATTACTAATGTAATTTTATTAATTTGTTCATTAAGAACAACATTAGTTATCTGATTTTCTAATACAGTGCTAGCATCCCATTTTAATTCGTTCCAAATATCACCATTTGTAACTGAATAATCACCAACTTGGGCATAGATTTCATTAGCATCTAGCTTGCCTGTTGTATTAGTAGCACCTGAACAAGAAGATAAGGATATTAGTAACGCAAAAGACATTGTTGCAGTCAATAATCTTCGCGGTGTCTTGTTATTTTTCTTATTCATTAAACTGAACTCCTTTTCTTTAATTTAAACTATAGCACATAATATCATATCATTATTGAAAATAAAATGCAATCTAAAATATAATATGAAAATATTTTTTTTATTTTTTTAATATAAAAAAAGCTTTAATGGGCTTAATGCATAGAAAATAAAATAATATACTCATAGTATATTAATGAAAGGAAGGAGGGTAAAGCAATGACACAAACAAATTGTGGATGTGGCGGTAACGAGTATGGCTATGCCTTAATCCTTGTATTATTCATTTTATTAGTTATCATAGGTACTGCTTGGTTAGTATAAAGTGTGGGCCTCATAGGAGGCTTTTTTCCTTAGGAAAAGTATATTTAGATTAAATTATATTAAAATAGATATGTCGAAAAATAGTTTTAATAATCGTAAAAGCATGTTATAATTGTCGGCGGATGTAGAAAAGGAATGATTAATTATGAAAATTAAAGTATTTTCAAGTGGCTCATCAGGTAATTGTACAGTAGTTACAAGTAATGATACAACTATTTTAATTGATGCGGGTATATCAAAAAAAATGATTGAATTAAATTTAAATAGTATGGGGTTATCAATTAAGAATGTAGATGCCTTATTGATAACTCATGAGCATATTGACCATATAAAGGCATTTTCTATGCTTTTGAAGGAATATCATATGAAAATATATATGACTAATGGAACATATAATGCAATTTATTCTTCATTTTTTAGTAGGAAGAATTATTCGATTTGTTCGTTGATGAAGGAAAGAAGAGAAAATAATGGTATATTTATTATAAATAGGATGGTTAATTCTATATTATATGAAGCATTTAATGTAGGACAAGCCCATGTAGAGGTATTACCAACGTTTCATGATGCTGCAGAATCGATTGGTTTTATAATACATGAAAATGATAAGAGGTTAGTTTATATAACTGATACTGGCTATGTTCATCAAAGCTTATACCCTCTAATTAATAATGCTGAAATATATGTTTTGGAAAGTAATCATGATCCAGAAATTTTAATGCATTCAGACAGACCATACCAATTAAAAATAAGGATATTGTCAGATCATGGACATATCTCAAATGAGGATTCAATGGTTGTTTTAGCAAATTGTATCGGGCCTAAAACAAGGATTATTATGCATGCTCATATTTCACAGGAATGTAATTTAACACAAATTGTAGAGCTAACTAGAAGAAAAATATTTAGTGATTATGGTATTTGTACAGACAATATTAAGTTTGCTATATTATCTCCAAGACCATCAGAGGAGTATGATATATGAAGATTTATATTGTAAGTGTTGGTAAGATTAGAGAAAAATATTTAAAAGATGCAATTTTAGAGTATACAAAAAGATTATCTAAATATACTAAAATTGAGTTTATATCTGTTGATGATGAGCCTATTGCTGATAATCCTAGTCAAAAAGAGATGGATTTAGTCAAGAAAAAAGAAGGAGAAAAAATATTAAAGGCCTTGCCTAATAATTCTTATAAAATAGCTTTAGATTTAAAGGGTAAAATGTTATCTAGTGAGGAATTTGCTGATAGCTTGCAAGAAGTATTTACCTATCATAATTCAAGTGTCACCTTTATTATAGGTGGTTCTTTAGGGATAACAAAAGAGGTGATTGATATTGCTGATTATAAATTATGCTTTTCTAAAATGACATTTCCTCATCAGCTTATGCAAGTAATTTTACTTGAGCAAATTTATCGTTCATTTAAAATATTAAATAATGAAACTTATCATAAATGATAATTATTTAATTAGATTGACTAATAAAAAAATAAGTGTTAAAATTATGATATATTATAGCGCACATTCGATAAGTGCTAATGGAGGTATAAAAAATGGCAGATGTTCAATCTTTACCTTTAATTAATGAGGTAAACAAAAAAGAAATTAAAAAGGTAAAAATTATGCAGTTTGGAGAAGGAAATTTCCTTCGTGCTTTTGTTGATTGGATTGTAAATTCAATGAATAAGGCAAATGTATTTGATGGTGGTGTTGTAGTTGTACAACCAATGCCTTTTGGTAGATGTAAGGAGTTAGGTGAGGCTGATGGTCTTTACACTTTATATCTACAAGGATTACAGGATGGAAAGGCTGTAAGAGAACATGAGGTTATTAAGTGCTTACAAGATTTCATTAATCCATTTGAACAATATGAAAAGTATTTAGCATATGCTGAGAGTGATGATTTACAAATAATTATTTCTAATACAACTGAAGCAGGAATAGCTTTCGATCCAAATGATACAGATTTTTCTAAGTGTCCAAATAGTTATCCTGGTAAGTTGTTAGCTTTCCTTCATAAGAGATATCTTGCAAAAAAGAAAGGCTTATATATTATTCCATGTGAATTAATCGATTATAATGGTAAGAAATTAAGAGAAGTTTTAATTCAGCTTGCTAAACATAACAATATGGAAGAAGAGTTTATAAATTGGATCGAAAAGGATAATAAGTTCTATAACACTTTAGTTGATAGAATTGTTCCAGGATATCCAAGAAATGAAGCAGCAGAATTTCAATTAGATTTAGGCTATCAAGATCAGAATATGGTTGTTGGTGAAATATTCCACTTATGGTGTATTGATGCTCAATCAGTTAGTACACCTGAAGAGGCTAGGGCTAATTTAGCTGAATTAAAGAGTGTATTACCATGTGATAAGGCAGGCTTAAATGTTTTGTTTGTTGATTCAATTGTTCCATATAAACAAAGAAAGGTTAAGATCTTAAATGGTTCACATACTACATTAGTACCTGTTTCTTATTTATCAGGCATTGATACAGTAAGAGAAACTATTGAGGATGAACAATTAGGTAAGTTTGTAAAGGAATTCATTTTTGATGAGGTTATTCCTACAATCGATATTCCACATGATCAAATGGTTGCGTACTCAAATAGTGTATTAGAACGTTATATGAATCCTTATGTTCGCCATGAATTAATGAGTATTGCATTAAATTCATGTTCAAAATATAAGGAAAGAGTATTACCTTCAGTACTTCAGTATATTGAAAGAAAGAATGCATTACCTAAGCATGCATTATTTAGTTTAGCTGCTTTAATGACTTTCTATAAAGGTGTAAGAGAGATTAATGATAATGCTCCTATTGCATTAAATGATGATCCTAAGTTCATTGAATTATTTAAGAATTTATGGGCAGAATATGATGGAACTAAGGAAGGAGCTAGAAAGCTTGTTACTACAGTTTTAGGTTTAGAGTCTCATTGGGGAAAGAACTTAAATACAGTTGCAGGTGTTACTGATTTTGTTACTGAGTCTTTATATGCTCAACAAACAATGACAATGAGAGAAGCTATTAAAGCAATCGTAAAATAATTAATTTAGGGTGATTATATGAATGATTTTATTATCATACACGAAATAGACAATGTTGCCGTAGTACTTCGTCCTTTTTCTAAAGGTGAGGTAGTTGCAGGTATTACTTTAGTAGATGATATTCCTCAAGCACATAAGGTTGCTTTAAAGGAAATTAAAGCTGGAGAGAATGTCATAAAATATGGATGTCCGATTGGACATGCTACTGCTGATATTCATCCAGGACAACATGTTCATACTCATAATGTTGCGACTAATCTAGATGATGTTATTACTTATAATTATGAACCAAATTATCCAGAGGTATTGGGCTACAAGTCTGATCGTACTGTCGATGTTTATGAGCGTTCAACAGGTGAATATGGTATCAGAAATGAATTATGGATTATTCAAACTGTTGGCTGTGTATCTGGAATGGCAAATAGAATAATTGAAGAATTTAAAAAACAATATGATACATCTAAAATAGATGGTGTATATACATTCTCTCATCCTTTTGGATGTTCGCAAATGGGTGGAGATTTAGAGCTTACTCGTAAGCTACTTCAAGATATGGTTAAGCACCCAAATGCTGGTGGTGTACTAGTTTTAGGGCTAGGCTGTGAAGAAAATCTTGTTTCTACGTTTAAAGAAACATTAGGTAAATATGATGAATCTAGGACTAGATTTTTAATTAGTCAAGATGTTGAGGATGAAATTACCGAGGGCGTAAAACTTTTACATGAATTATATGAAAATATGAAGGATGATAAAAGAGTTACTAAGCCTTTATCAGTCTTAAGAATTGGATTAAAATGTGGTGGTAGTGATGGTATGAGTGGTATTACTGCTAACCCACTTTTAGGAAGATTATCAGATTTCTTATCAATTAATGGAGCCACATCTGTCTTAGGTGAGGTACCTGAAATGTTCGGAGCTGAAAAGTTATTAATGGCTAGAGCTAAGGACGAAGAGACATTTAATAAGATTGTTAACTTAATTAATAATTTTAAAGTATACTTTAAAAATCATAATCAAGTTATTTATGACAACCCATCTCCAGGTAATAAAAAGGGTGGTATTACTACTTTAGAGGATAAATCATTAGGATGTACTCAAAAGGGTGGCTCTGCGAAGGTTATGGATGTTCTTGGTATGGGTGATCGTATTAAGAGTAATGGGTTGAATCTATTATGTACTCCAGGTAATGACTTAGTTGCTACTACAACTCTTGCATGTGCTGGATGCCAAATGGTTTTATTTACAACTGGTAGAGGTACACCATTTGGAGGCTTTGTTCCAACTTTAAAGATTGCTACTAATACAGCTCTAGCAACTAAAAAGTCTAATTGGATTGATTATAATGCTGGAGACTTAGTGGATAAGAAGGATATGAACCAATTACTTGAGGATTTTATTGATTTAATTTGTGATGTTGCCTCAGGCAAAAAGCAATCTAAAAATGAGATTAATAGATTTAGAGAAATTTCAATTTTTAAAGATGGTGTAGTTTTATAATTTAAGGAGAATAAAAAAATGAAAGAATTTATGGATAAGGATTTCTTATTAACAACAGAAACCGCAAAAAAACTTTATCATGAACATGCTGAAAATATGCCAATCATTGATTATCATTGTCATTTACAGCCAAAAGAAATATATGAAGACAAAAAATTCCGCAATTTAGCTGAAGTTTGGTTAGGTGCTGGTGATCGTTATGGTGATCACTATAAATGGAGAAGTCTTAGAGCTAGAGGTTATGAAGAGGATTCTATTTCTGGACCTGATGATGATTATAAAAAATATATGCAATTTGTTGAATCAATGCCTTATTTTGTGGGTAATCCATTGTACCATTGGTCTCATCTTGAAATGAGAAGATACTTTGATATTTATGATATTATCAATAAGGATAATGCTAAAAAGATTTGGGATGCTGCTAATGAAAAGCTTGAAACTTTAACAGCTAGAGAAATGATGTATAAATTTAAGGTTCATACAGTTTGTACAACAGATGACCCTGTAGATTCTTTAGAATGGCATAAGAAAATGAATGAGGATAAAACATTAAAGGTTAATGTTAGACCTGCCTTCCGTCCTGATAAGGCTATTAATGTTGAATTAGATTGGTTTGAATCTTGGGTTAAGCAATTAGCTTCAGTTGTTGGCTTTGAAATCAATAGCCTAGCAGATTTGTGTAAGGCTCTAGAGAATAGAATTGAATTCTTCCATTCTATGGGTTCAAGATTATCTGATCATGCTCTTGATGTTGTTCATTTTGCTCCATGTACATATGAACAAGCTAATGAAGTATTTGTTAAAGGTATGAATCATCAACCAATTTCTGATTTAGAACAAGATTACTATAAGGGATACGTTTTAGTATTCTTAGGTAAGGTTTATAATAAATATGGTTGGGTTCAACAATATCATATTGGTGCTTTAAGAAATAATTCTAAATCAATGCTAAAGAAAATTGGTCCAGATACTGGTTTTGATGCAATTGAGGACCAAAATTATATGGAAAAATTATCTGCATTATTAGGTGAATTAGATGCTACAGATGAGCTTCCTAAGACAATTTTATATTGCTTAAATCCTCGTGATAATTACGCATTAACAGTATTGGCTGGATGCTTCCAAAAGGAAGGAATTAAGGGTAGAGTTCAAGTAGGTACTGCATGGTGGTTCTTAGATCAGCAAGATGGTATGCGTCAAAACCTTGAAACTTTAATGCAGGTAGGTCTAGTTGCTCAATCTGTTGGAATGCTAACAGATTCAAGAAGCTTCCTTGCTTATCCACGTCATGAATATTATCGTCGTTTATTATGCCAAATGCTTGGTAATTTAGTTGAATCAGGACAATATCCTGCTTCTGAATTAGACACATTAGGTAAGATTGTTGAAGATATTTGCTTCAATAACGCAAAAGATTATTTTGGATTTTAATATAATTAGGGACTGATTTCAGTCCCTTTTTAATAAGAGGTTATAAAATGATAGAAGAATTAATAGTAGATTATCTAATAGCTAATAATTTAAAAATTTCCTTTGCTGAGTCATGCACTGGTGGATTATGTGCAGCTAAAATAGTAAATGTAGCTAATGCTTCAAAAGTATTGAATGAATCTATTGTTACATATAGTGATGAGGCTAAGCATAAATATTTAGGTGTATCCTTTGATACAATTAATAAATATAATGTTGTGTCAGAGGAAGTTGCAAAGGAAATGGTTGTAGGCTTAAATAAGGTAACAAACGCAGAGATATGTGTATCTGTAACAGGTATGGCAGGACCATCAAGTGATGGTATTATTCCTATTGGTGTTGTTTGTTTTGGATTTTATTTTAAAGGTCTAATTTATACAGATAGGGTTGATTTTACAAATTTAGGAAGAAACGTAGTTAGAGAAAAGGCTGTTAATTATGTCCTTAATTATTTAGTAAAATTATTTGGTATTCCTAATGAAATATAAGATTGTTTCATTACTTAATATTATTTTTATTATAGCTTATGCTATTATTGATTTAATTCTAGGCTTTTATTTTCACTTTGATGTAAGATTTTTTTATTCAACAATATTCTTTTTAATGGGTACATCTATTACTTTTTTAATTTTTATTATTCTTAAGCTTGTTACTAATAAGGATTATGCATTTGGCACGAATATACCAATAATTCATTCTTCATATTTAATTGGTAGTGTTTTTGAGTATTATATAGTTAAAAATTTTAATCATTATGACGATTATTGGTATTTATATTGGACTAGTTTATTAATATTTGTTTTAGCTTTCAATATTATTTTTATGTTTATAAATAAAAGAAAAATTAAAAATAATGATAAACCAAAAATTAGAGTGAATAAATAAGAATTTCCTGCTTTTAGATGAGCAGGAATATTTTTTGTAAAAATAAAAAGCTTTTTTCATTAATATGTCTATAAAAATTGAAATCTTTGTGATAAAATAGTAAAAGTATATGTGTAACCTTTAAGGAGGAATTTAAATGAAAGAATATAATCATAAATATATAGAAGAAAAATGGCAAAAATATTGGGAAGATAATAATACCTTTAAAGCTGATTTATGGGATTTTTCAAAACCAAAGTTTTATGCATTAGATATGTTTCCATATCCATCTGGTCAAGGCCTTCATGTTGGTCATCCAGAGGGATATACTGCAACAGATATAGTCTCTAGAATGAAAAGAATGCAGGGATACAATGTTTTACATCCAATGGGATGGGATGCCTTTGGATTACCTGCTGAGCAATATGCAATTAAAACTGGTAATCATCCTGATGGCTTTACTCAAGAGAATATTAAAACATTTACAAGACAATTAAAGATGCTAGGATTATCTTTTGATTGGGATAAAGAGATTTCAACATGTGATCCAAAATACTATAAATGGACACAATGGATTTTTAAGAAGCTTTATGAAAAGGGTCTTGCTAAACAGGTAGACATGCCGGTTAATTGGTGTGAAGAATTAGGCACAGTTTTAGCTAATGATGAGGTTATTGATGGTAAAAGCGAAAGAGGAGGTTATCCTGTTGTTAGAAAAAACATGAAGCAATGGGTTATGAATATTCCTGCTTATGCTGAAAAGCTAATTGATGGCTTAAATGAATTGGATTGGCCTGAATCAACTAAAGAAATGCAAAGGAATTGGATTGGAAAATCTGTAGGTGCCCATGTTGTTTTCAAGGTTAAGGACCATGATTTAGATTTTACTGTATTTACAACAAGGTGTGATACGCTATTTGGTGCGACTTATTGTGTATTAGCTCCAGAAAATAAAATTGTTGAGGCTATCACAACAAATGAACAAAAAAATGCTGTTGAAGAATATAAGACAATTTGTGCTAGGAAATCTGACTTAGAAAGAACAGAATTAAATAAGGAAAAGACAGGTGTGTTTACTGGTGCCTATGCAATAAATCCTGTTAATGGAAAAGAAATACCAATTTGGATTTCTGACTATGTTTTAGTGAATTATGGTACTGGTGCTATTATGGCAGTACCTGCTCATGATACAAGAGATTATGAATTTGCTAAAAAATTTAATCTAGAGATTATCCAAGTATTAGAAGGTGGAGATATTTCTAAGGAAGCCTATACTGAGGATGGTCTTCATATTAATAGTGAATTTTTAAATGGCTTAGGTAAGCAAGAGGCTATTGATAAGATGGTTGACTGGCTAACAGCTAATAAATGTGGTGAAAAAAGGATAACCTATAGATTACGTGAATGGATTTTTGCTCGTCAAAGATATTGGGGTGAACCAATTCCAGTCGTTCATTATGCAGATCATGATGAGCTATTAGATGATTCAGAATTACCACTAGTTTTACCAGAATTAGATGATTATAAGCCAAAGGTAAATGGGGCTAGTCCATTAAATAATGCTACAGATTGGGTTAAATATACAAATAAAAATGGTGAGGTTGGTATGAGAGAAACTAACACAATGCCTGGCTCTGCAGCTTCAAGCTGGTATTTTATGCGTTATATTGATCCTAAAAATGACAATGAATTTGCGAATTATGAATTATTAAAGCATTGGTTACCTGTTGATTTATACGTAGGTGGTTCTGAGCATGCGGTTGGTCATTTACTTTATTCAAGATTTTGGACTAATTTCTTGTATGATCAGGGATTATGTCCAGTAAAAGAACCATTTAAAAAATTATTCCATCAAGGTATGATTCTTGGTGAAAATAATGAGAAAATGAGTAAATCACGTGGTAATGTCATTAATCCTGATGATGTTGTAAAGGAATATGGTGCCGATACATTAAGACTTTATGAAATGTTTATGGGACCATTAGAGGATGCTAAGCCATGGTCTACTAAGGGCTTAATTGGAGCTAGAAAGTTTATTGAAAGAGTTTATCGTTTAGTCACAGCTCCAGAATATACAGCTCTTTTTACTGATGAATATGATAAAACATTAGAAAAGGTATATCATCAAACAGTTAAAAAGGTTACTGCTGATTTTGAGAATTTAGGCTTTAACACAGCTATATCTCAGATGATGATATTTGTTAATGATGCATATAAAGCTAAAAAGATTTATAAAGGCTTTATTGAAGGCTTTGTTAAAATGTTCTCAGCAATTTGTCCTCATGCAGGAGAGGAACTATGGGAGATTTTAGGACATAGTGGAACAATCGCTTATGAGCCTTGGCCAACATATGATGAAGAATTAACACATGATGCGTTGGTTACATATGCTGTAAGTATTAATGGTAAGCTTCGTGATAAGCTTCAAATTGAGGCTAATACTGATGTTAAAGAGGTTGAGAAGTTAGCCTTTGAATCGCAAAAGATTAAAGCCTTTATTGAAGGACATGAAATTGTGAAGGTAATTGTTATTCCAAATAAAATTGTTAATATAGTTATCAAGTAGTAGGTGAAAACATGAAAAGAATAGGTATGCGTACAATTAAAACATTGATTAGTATATTTATTTGTTTGATGATATTTATTATTCTAAAGGGAGTATGTATTGTTTGCCACGCAGATAAGGATTATGCTTTTTATTGGTATAATCCCTTCTTTGCTGCAATAGCTACAGCCTATTCTATTTATCCAAATATAAAAAAAAGTATTGAACAAGCAAAAAATAGATGTGTAGCCTCATTAATTGGTGGATTTGTTGGTATACTATTAGTGTTGGCTTTTGAAACAATATTAGGTTTTATCAATCATGATTTTAATTCTCATTATTGGCCGACATTAACTTCTCCAATTTCAGAATTAATAATTCCATATGTTTTAGTTGCGATATGTTCAATATTTGTTGTAGTAATTGGTGTAAAATTAAATAAACAACCGGCAATATTTGTTTCAATTTTAACTTTTTTATCTATTACGGTTAATGCTAATGCAGTTATTGCAAATGAAATTGGTGAAATTGGCTTTGGATTAAATCGTATAATGTCAACAATAATAGGAGTTTTGGTTGCATTACTTGTTAATTCATTTAGAATACCTAGAAGGTATAAGAACAAAGATTTATTATTTGCTGTAGGTATTGATGGCGTTTTATATAATGATTTAGATCGTATTAAGGGTTATATGAATTATAAGATTAATTCATTAAATAGTGAAGGAATCAATACTACCTTGTTTACTGCAAGAACACCTGTCAATTTTATGTATTTATTAGATGATGTTGAGGTAAGCCATCCAATTGTTTGTATGAGTGGAGCAGCAATGTATGATGCTAAAAACTTTAAGTATACTGCCATTGAAACAATTCCATATGAATATGCAAAAGAATTAGATGATTATCTTGAAAACATTAATGTTACTCCATTTAAAGCATATATTATTGAAGATGTACTCAATTTATATTGTGAAAGTATTGATAATGATGGTGAAAGATTTTATATGAATGGAAAGAAAAATGCACCATTTTGTAATTTTCATTTAGGTAAAAATGAAGAAAAAAGAGACCCAATTTATTATTTAGTTATCGAAAATGATGAGGTTGCTGAGAAAATTTTAGATAATATAAATAATAGTAATTTAAATCAAATATTTTATGCTCAGGTATTTGATGTATTTGATAAGACTGTAATGGTTGAAGGCTTAAAATATGTAAAAATATTTAGTAAAAAAATTTTAGAGTTAAATATATTGAAGGATTATTGTCTTAAAAATAATCTTCGTTTGGTTGGGTTATCATCAAGTAATTTAGCAGATCATTTACTTTTGAATAGTGAGATATCAATCTCTAATTATTCATCAAATAACAAAATAATTAAAGTAAAAGATTTTGATCATATGTTAAAGAAGGCAACTTCAATTTATCATGATAAAAAGTATCGAATAGAAAGTTAGGTAAATAAATATGAGTGATATTTTAGAAATTAAAGACCTATATGCTAGAGTTGAAGAAAAGGAAATTCTTAAGGGCGTTAATCTTACTATAAGAACAGGTGAGGTTCATGCTATCATGGGTCCTAATGGTACTGGAAAGTCAACATTATCATCAATTATTATGGGTTCTCCAAAATATGAAGTAACTGCTGGAGATATCTTGTTTAATGGTGAGTCTATATTGCCACTTCAGGTTGATGAAAGAGCTAGAAAGGGTATTTTCTTAGCTTATCAATATCCAGCTGAGGTTCCTGGTGTAACTAATTCTGATTTTATTAGAGCTGCAATGAAGGCTGTTTCAGGGACAAACCCATCTTTATTTAGTTTTATAAAGAATTATGATAAAGCATGTAATGAATTAAAAATGCCAGATGATTTAGCACATAGATACTTAAATGAAGGCTTTTCTGGTGGAGAAAAAAAGAGAAATGAGATTCTACAAATGAAAATGCTTAAGCCAAAATTTGCAATTTTAGATGAAATAGACTCAGGATTAGATGTTGATGCTTTAAGAATCGTTGGAGAAAATGTCTATGATATGGTAGGAGAGAGTTTTGGATGTTTATTAATAACACATTATCAAAGGCTACTTGACTATATTAAACCAGATTTTGTTCATATAATGATTAATGGTAGAATAGTTAAAACTGGTGGTAAGGAGCTTATCACTAAAATTGATAATTATGGTTATGATTGGGTTAAAGAGGAACTAGGCATTGAAATTAATTCAGAAGAAGAAAAAAAGACCCATGCTATGCTAGGTTCTTGTGCCCATGCTGGTAAGAAGTAATGTCTAATAAAATAACTTCATTTATTTCTGCTATGGGTCAAGCAGAAAATGGTGATTATATTATTTCAGAAAATAATGATAAGATTATTATTGTTGATGCAAGTTCTAATATTTATGTGTCCAAAGGTGTGAATGTAAATATATTGGATATTACCTGCGATAAAAAAATTATTATTACTTCTGAGGAAAATAGTAAGATTAATTATACTATAATAAATAGTAGTAATTCAAAAAGAGAATTTAATATTAATGGTGAGCTTAATATTAATCAAATAAGTCTATTCAGTACAAATGAAGCTTTAGATGTTAATTTATTTAGTTCTAATGCTTCATGTGATATAAAATTATTATGTGCTGTTTCTAATGAATCTGCGCATTTTAATCAGACCATTAAGCATTTTGAAAAATACACCTATTCTAACATTACCAATGTTGGTATTTCGATGAATTCAGCAAGTATTATATTTGACACAACAGGTAAAATTGAAAAGGGTATGGCAAAATCTAAATGCAGTCAGTTATCAAGAGGAATTGTAATGGATGATAATTCACTTGTTACAGCTAAGCCTATTTTATTGATTGACGAATATGATTGCTTTGCAAATCATGGGGCTTCAATTGGTAAAATGAGTGATGATGATTTGTTTTATTTAATGAGTAGAGGATTATCAAAAAAGGATGCTTTTTTGCTTATTTTACAAGGTATAATTAAGCCTTATATTGATAATATTCCATTAGATGAATGGAAGGATAAAATTGAAACTGAAATACAAAATTTGATAGAGAAGTGATTAATGTGAACGTAGATAAATTACGTAATGATTTTCCAGTATTAAGAAATAATAAGGGTCTTGCTTATTTAGATAATGCAGCAATGGCTTTAAAGCCTGATTGTGTTATTAAAGCAGTTGATGATTATTATTCAAAGCTAGGAGTAAATGTTCATAGAGGAGTATATAAGCTTTCATATGAAGCAACTGATTTATATGAAGAGGCAAGGAATACAATAGCTAAATTTATAAATGCTGATTTCGAAAATATTGTTTTTACAAGAGGAGCTTCAGCATCATTGAATTTGGTTGCGTTAAGCTATGGAAGTAATTTTTTAAAGCCAGGTGATGAAATAATTACAAGTGAGCTTGAGCATCATTCTTCACATATGCCATGGTCAAATGTAGCAAGCTTAACAAATTCAATTGTGAAATATATTCCACTTAATGAAGAAGGAAGAATCACTATTGATTCCTTTAAATCAGTTTTAACAAATAAAACAAAGGTAGTAGCATTAACCTATGTTTCTAATGTTATGGGATACATTACTCCTATTAAGGAAATAATTAAATTAGCTCATGAGGTCGGCGCAATTGTTGTTGTTGATGCAGCTCAGGCTGTTCCACATATGAGGGTTGATGTTAAGGATCTAGATTGTGACTTTTTGGCTTTTTCTGGTCATAAGCTGTGTGGACCAACTGGAATAGGTGTTTTATATGGAAAATCGAATTTATTGGAAAAAATGCCACCAATTGAATTCGGTGGAGATATGGCTGATACTGTTAAAAAGGATTCGATGACCTTTAAAGCAGCACCATATAAGTTTGAAACTGGTACTCCAATAATTGCTGGTGCTATTGGTCTTGCTGAGGCGTGTAAATATATTGAGTCAATCGGATTAGATGAAATAGCAAAATACGAATATATGCTTAAGGAAAAGGCATTAAAGGAATTGATGAAAATTGATGGTGTACATATTTATAATCCAACTGCTGAAACAGGTATTATTTCCTTTAATTTAGAGGGTGTTCATCCTCATGATGCAGCATCAGTTTTTGACAATAATGAGGTATGCATTCGTGCCGGTCATCATTGTGCTCAATTAATAACATCTTGGTTAAATACAATTGGAACTGTAAGAGCGTCATTTTATTTTTATAATACAATTGATGATGTTGATAAATTTGTTAAAAGCGTTAAGGATGCAAAAAATTTCTTTGGTATGTTTTAGGAGGCTAAATAATGGATTTAAATACATTATATAGAACTGTTATAATGGACAATTATAAAAACCCAAAAAATAAAGGGTTAACTAAGTCTGATAAATACCATTTTGTTCATTTAAATAATCCATCATGTGGCGATGACATGAATGTTGAAATTATGGTTGAAGATGGTATAGTAAAGGATATTCATCATGATGGAAAGGGTTGCTCAATATGTTGTTCAAGTGCTTCTGTAATGAGTGAAACTTTGAAGGGTAGAACCATTGAAGAGGTAAAAAGTATAATCGAAGATTTCTATAATCTTGTTAAGGGTGAGGAACCAAAAGATGAGGAAGCCTTAGGAGAAGCGATTGCTTATATGGGAGTTAGAGATTTTCCAGCTCGAATTAAATGTGCAACATTATCTTGGAAAGCAATTGAACAAGCATTAAAAGAGGTAGAGGAAAGTGGCAAATAATAAGGATGAAATTAACCAAATAGTTGGTGATTATAAATATGGATTTACAACTGATGCTAAAACAGTTTTAACCTCTGGTAAGGGTTTAAATAGAGATGTCATTAAATTTATTTCTAAAGCTAAAAATGAACCAGATTGGATGCTAGAATTTAGACTTAATGCTTATGATGCTTTCTTGAAGCTTGAAAACCCTAAATGGGGTCCGGATTTATCAGGAATAGATTTTGATGAATATACTTATTATATAAAATCAACAGAAAAAGCTGAGCATTCTTGGGAGGATGTTCCTGATAAAATAAGAGATACATTCGATAAGCTAGGTATTCCTGAGGCCGAGGCAAAGTATCTTGCTGGTACATCAACACAATTTGAATCAGAGGTTGTTTATCATAATAATTTAAAGGAATTAGATGAACAAGGAGTTATATTCTGTGATACTGATACGGCAGTAAGGGAATATCCAGAGTTAGTGAAAGAATATATTGGTAAAATTGTGCCATACACTGATAATAAATATGCTGCCTTAAATAGTGCAGTATGGAGTGGTGGTTCATTTATTTATGTTCCTAAGGGTATTAAATTAACGAAGCCTGTTCAATCTTATTTTAGAATTAATTCAGAAAGAATGGGACAATTTGAAAGGACTCTAATTATTGTTGAGGATGATGCGGATATTCATTATGTAGAAGGCTGTACAGCACCACTATATTCAAAGGATTCATTACATGCTGCTGTAGTCGAAATATATGTTAAGAAAAATGCTCATTGTCGTTATTCAACCGTTCAAAATTGGTCAAATAATATTGTTAATCTAGTTACAAAGCGCACTTTAGTAGATGATAATGGTCATATGGAATGGATTGATGGTAATGTTGGTTCAGGCTTAAATATGAAATATCCAGCATGTATTTTAAAGGGAAAGGGAGCGAAGGGTACAACTGTATCAATTGCTTTTGCATCAACTGGACAATTACAAGATACAGGTGCTAAAATGATTCACTTAGGTGAGAATAGTACCTCAACTATTATTTCTAAATCTATTTGTCGTGGTGGTGGTAAGGTTAATTATCGCGGTAGTGTTGTTTGTGGACCTAAAGCATTAGGGGCACGAAGCCACGTTGAATGTGATACATTAATTTTAGATGATATTTCTACTTCAGATACTATACCTACAAATACAGGTAAAAATAGTGATATGTATATTGAGCATGAGGCTACTGTATCAAAGGTTAATGAAGAGCAGTTATTCTATTTGATGAGTAGGGGATTAACTGAAGCAGAAGCTACTGAAATGATAGTTATGGGCTTTATTGAACCATTCAGTAAGGAGCTCCCTATGGAATATGCAGTAGAGCTTAATAGATTAATTAAGCTTGAAATGGTTGATTCAATAGGATAGGAAGAATATATGATGATTGAATCAGTAGATAATCCTAAAATAAAAGAATTATTAAAATTAAAATTATCCAAATATCGTAAACAAAATAAAAAATTTATAGTAGAAGGACCACATCTTGTATTAGAAGCAAAAAATGCTAATGTATTAATAGAGGCATATAGCCTAGAAGCAAAAGAAGGATATACACAGGTATCAACAAAGGTAATGAAGGCATTATCTAATACAGATACTATTGTTACTGAAATTGGATTATGTGAAATAAAAGAAAAAAATGTTATAACAGATAAAATCCTTATATTAGATAGTGTTCAGGATCCTGGAAATATGGGTACCTTACTAAGAACAGCCTGTGCCTTTAGCTTCAAAACTATTGTTTTAGCTAATGGCTGTGTTGATGTTTATAATGACAAGGTCATTCGTTCATCACAAGGCGCTATTTTTAAGTTAAATATAGTGAATGATAATATCATAAACTTTATTAACAATCATAAAGATTATGATATTTATGGTACTGATGTTACTAATGGTACTATCTTAGATAATATAAAGCCTAATAAAAAAATAGCTATCGTATTGGGTAATGAAGGAAATGGAATAAGTAAGGATGTAAAAAATGCTTTAAAGAAAAACATTTACATACCTATGGATAATACTGAATCCCTAAATGTAGCTATTGCAGGTGCTATAATAATGTATAAATTTAGATAACAAAAATCTCTAGATTATTTTAGAGATTTTTTTTCTTTTTATAAGATTTTTCAATTTGGAAAATTTAGTCAATTTTTCTCAACATATGATGATTATATCACACTTACAATACTAAAACAATTTTATGGTTTATTTTTTTTATGGTAAATCATACCA
>JBJEFS010000148.1:0-1704 GCA_051874325.1 Anaeroplasma sp. | reverse complement strand
ATATAAACAGATAATTTTATACAATATTATTATGGCACTACTATTTAAAAAATATATGTCTTTTATCTTTGAATTATATAGGGCATAAGATGTTCTGTACGTTGGTCTTGTGCCCTTAATATATGTGATATTATTTTTTATTTGTAAATTTCAAGCACTATTTATTATGACACATTACAAATTATTATATATGTTGGTGGTAACATCATTATTATTAGGTTGTACAGAAAATATCAATCAATCCAATCAAATATATTATACTCAACAATCTTCGGACTATGATGGGCAAAGTGCACTTTATAATATTCCAATGTTATCAAAAGACCAATTAAATGAAATTGCAGTAGATAATGATTATTTGAATTATAAGGAGGCAAGACAATTTGCTTACACTGAATTTATTTCAAATATAGATATCTTTTATTCTGAATATACAGAAGAAATAAAATTTGCACTCTCTGCCAATATCGAATTACCACTAACATTAACAAATAGACCGGCAGTAGTATTTAATTACGATGAAAAACCATATTATTATGAATTTGGTATTTTGCATAATGGTACTCTTATAGGGACTTTAGTAGCCCTGGCAAGTCCTGTAGAAAAGCAGGTAATCATAGATAGAATTTTTACGGAGCCACTTGATTATAATTCTTACGCTTTTAATTATAATCGGTATATCGGTAATTATCCGGAAGTATATTACGGACTTTCATCAAATAATTTATATCAACAAATAATTACGCAAAATGGTTCTTTAGAACTTACAAGCATTACTCTAAACTCATCTTCCAATGAATTTAATTTTACTGATTTTTACCCGAACGAAGATTTGGATTCAATGAGTAGAGAATTTAAAGAAAATGTAGGCATGCCTTA
The DNA here is from genome assembly GCA_051874325.1 of Anaeroplasma sp. Classification (GTDB taxonomy): domain Bacteria; phylum Bacillota_I; class Bacilli_A; order Acholeplasmatales; family Anaeroplasmataceae; genus Anaeroplasma. Next base: position 825 of record JBJEFS010000148.1, on the reverse strand, counting down.
TAAAGAATATTTAGATATAATCAATGATTCCCTTTCAACAGTCAAGGCATGGTGGTTAGAAAGAACAAATCCGTTTGAGTTTTATTTAGGAGGAGGTAATATTTCAGAAAATTTTAATGTACCGACAAATCAAAGAGATGTAATATCAGAGGCATTAAATAATAATGATTATACTGATAAATTTTTCCTTCAAAATTATCTTAACAACTCTTTACTGAATACAGTTTGGAGCGGTGCTTGTGGACCAACAATTATGAGTTGGTTGTATAGAGGAAAATATGATAGTTATTATGGGGTTTATATACCATTATGTGGTGAAGTTCACCCACATAACAATAATAAACCTATAGGTCAATTTTTTTATAACTATAATGTAAAACCAAGATATTCAAAGAAAGATATTTATGATATAAGTCATAAATTAGATAATAGGCTTTATTATCAATGGTTTAAGCGGACAGATAGTTTGTGTGGTGGAGACGCATTATATCATCTGGGTTTATCTCGAGGACTTAGAGAGGCAACTGATGAGTTGTATAATGTTAATTTTATAACATTAGACCAAGCGATAAGTTTAATGAAAACTACAAACGAACCCGTAGTAATAGTATGTGGAACGAAAGCAGGACCACACTATATAGGTGCTATTGGTATGGGATATATAATTAATAAAAAGGGTAAAAAGGGTCATAGTTATTTCTACTATATGGATAATGGTTATAAAACCAGAGATGAAAATAATAGATATCCATGTTGGAAGAAAACTAATGGCTGGAATTTACATTATATTTGGAAACGACAATTTTAATTTAAGGAGGATTTTTT
>JBJEFS010000147.1:0-6878 GCA_051874325.1 Anaeroplasma sp. | reverse complement strand
AATTATAACAACATTTATAGGAAGTTTCAAGAAAAAAATATTAATTCAAAATAACTACAATTTATAAATAGTAAAATCGGATCAAATAAATCCGATTTTACTATTATTTAAATAAATTCTTGAATTTTTCCCAAGGAGATTTCTTCTCCTTTTTTTCTACACTTTCCAACTGTTCTAATATTTTTTTCTCTTCAGGTGTAACAGATGTTGGAACAACTACGTTACAAATAACATATTGGTCTCCTCTTGCTGATCCACCCTTTGGATTTTTAGTGCCTCTTCCCCTTAAACGAAGCTTTGTTCCTGGCTGAGTACCTGCTGGAATTTTTAAAGTTACATTACCGTCAATTGTAGGAACCTCAATAGTATCACCTAATGTTGCCTGAGTATAACTAATTGGAATTGTTAAAATTATATCCTGACCATCTCTTTTGAAATTTGAATGCTCACCACAAACAAATGATATATACAAATCTCCATTAGGACCACCATTATAGCCAGCTTCACCATAACCTTCCATACGTAAAGTCATGCCAGTTTGAATACCTGCTGGAATTGTTACTTCAACATCCTTAGTTTTTCTAATACGTCCTTTTCCACCACATTCAGGGCACTTCTTAGTAACAATTTTACCTTTTCCATTACAATCAGGGCAAGTAGTTTCAACGTTTGTATATCCAAATATAGACTGTTGACGCATTATAACACGGCCTCTACCTCCACATTTTGAACATGTCTTAATATCATTTTTACTATCCGCCCCAGTACCACCACAGTGAATACATTCCTCATCAACAGACAATCTTACTTTCTTCTTACAACCATAAACAGCTTCCTCGAATGTAATATTCATCTGTTTTTCAACATCTTGACCTTGACGTGGACCACTACTTGTACGTCTTGAACCACCACCGAAGAATGAATTAATTATATCCTCAAAGCCACCAAAGCCTCCAGCACCACCAAAACCACTAGCACCACCAAAGCCTTGAGTTGGATCATCAAAGCCATATTGATCATATCTAGCTTTCTTTTGTTCATCAGATAAAACATCATATGCTTCATTTATTTCTTTAAACTTTTCTTCAGCATCAGGCTCTTTATTTACATCTGGATGGTATTTTTTAGCTAGCTGTCTATATGCTCTTTTTATTTCATCTTGAGATGCTCCCTTACTTAATCCAAGTATCTCATAATAATCTCTTTTAGCCATAAAACTATCCTCCTTTTTAAACATTAATAAAGGGCATAAACGCCCTTTATAATATTATTGAACATCAGAGAAATCAGCATCAACTGTATCACTACCGCCGTTTGAATTATTTCCACCGCTATTAGTATTATTCTCTTGAGCTTGTTGATATGCCTTAACTGCAATATCCTGTGCTACCTTTTCTAATGCCTCTTTCTTAGCTCTAATATCAGATACATTCTTTGATTCTAATGCTTTTTCCAAATCTGAACATAATCTTTCGGCTTCTTCTTTTTCATTAGGATCTACATTCTTTAATTCATTTAAAGCCTTTTTAGTTTGGAATATTAATTGATTTGATTCATTAATCAAATCAGCCTCTTCCTTACGAGCCTTATCAGCCTCTGCATTTTCTTCTGCCTCTTTTACCATTCTTTCAATTTCAGCATCAGATAATCCAGAACCACTTTGAATAGTAATCTTTTGTTCCTTTCCAGTACCTAAATTTTTAGCAGAAACATTAACAATACCATTTGCATCAATATCAAACTTAACTTCAATTTGAGGTACTCCTCTTGGAGCAGCTGGGATATCTCCTAATTGGAATCTACCTAATGTCTTGTTATCAGCAGCCATTGGTCTTTCACCTTGAAGAACATGAATATCAACAGCAGGTTGATTATCAGCTGCAGTTGAGAATACTTGGCTCTTTGAACAAGGAATAGTTGTATTTCTTTCAATTAATCTAGTAAACACTCCACCCAAAGTTTCGATACCTAATGAAAGTGGTGTAACGTCTAGTAATAAAACATCCTTAACATCACCAGTTAAAACTCCACCTTGAATTGCAGCACCCATTGCAACAACTTCATCAGGGTTAACAGACTTATTAGGTTCCTTTCCTAATTCTCTCTTAACTAATTCTTGAACAGCTGGAATACGTGTTGAACCACCAACTAGTAAAACTTGATCAAGATCCTTTGGTGTAATCTTAGCATCCTTTAATGCTCTTCTAACTGGTCCTAAACAACGATCAACTAAATGATGAGTTAATTCATCAAACTTAGCACGTGATAAAGTACGATTTAAATGTAATGGACCTGCAGCACTCATTGAAATAAATGGCAATGAAATTTCGGCAGTTGTAATGCCAGATAAATCCTTCTTTGCCTTCTCAGCTGCATCTTTTAAACGTTGTAAAGCCATCTTATCGTTTGATAAATCAACACCAGACTCTGCTTTAAATTCTGCAATTAGCCAATCCATAATTGCTTTATCAAAATCATCTCCACCTAATACATTATCACCAGCTGTAGATAAAACTTCAAAAGTACCATCAGCCAAATCTAGGATAGAAACATCAAATGTACCTCCACCTAAATCAAACACAAGTACTCTTTGTTCCTTGTCAGTCTTATCAATACCATAAGCTAAAGCAGCTGCTGTTGGTTCATTGATTATACGTAATACATCAAGACCTGCAATCTTACCTGCATCCTTAGTGGCTTGACGTTGAGCATCATTGAAGTATGCTGGTACAGTAATAACAGCCTTATCAACTGATTCACCTAAATAAGACTCTGCAGTCTTCTTTAAATTCTGTAAAATCATAGCTGAAATTTCTTGTGGAGTATATTTCTTACCATTAATATCAACACGATAAGAACTATCTCCCATATGACGTTTTATTGATGAAACAGTATTAGGATTTGTAATAGCTTGACGCTTTGCAACATCACCAACCTGAATTTCATCACCTTTAAATGCTACAACAGATGGAGTAGTACGAACACCCTCAGCATTAGTAATAACCTTAGCTTCACCTGCTTCCATGACACAGACGCATGAATTTGTTGTACCTAAATCGATACCAATAACCTTATTTGACATAATTATTCTTCCTCTTTCTTATCAATATTTTTTTTATTAACTACAACCATTGCTGGTCTTAAAACTCTATCCTTATACATATATCCAGGTTGTCTTACACTTACTACAATATTATCTTCCTTTGTATCATCGTTTTCTGTTTCGACAGCCTGCATAAAATTGGGATCAAATTCTTTATTTAGGGCTTCAATTGGAGATAAACCCTCCTTTTTAAGAATATCAACTAATTGATTTGCAATCATTTGAAAACCAATTTGATAATTTGCTACCTCAGGATTACTTGCTGGTAAATTAACAATTTGAACAAGCATATCAATTGGTTGAATTAATTCACCAACAACTTTTTGAGAAGCATATTTTCTATCCTTAATTGTTTGTTCATTAATTCTTTTTTTAAAATTTTCTGTTTCAGCATGAGCCTTTAAATACTCATTTTTCCAATTAGCTATTTCTTTATTTAGACCCTTGATTTCATCTTCAAGCTTAGCAATAAGCTCTTTATCCTTATTTTTCTTTGTTTTCTTTTTTAATTCAACTTCCTCATTTTGAGAATTAATTTCTTCTTCAGATTCTTCTATAGTATCTTCTTTTATTTCTTCTTTAACATCTTCTTTTATTTCTTCAGTCAATTCTCACACCTACCTTTTATTTAACTTAGTCATACTTTTAGCAACATACTCAAGAAGAGGTATTGTAGCTCGATAATTCATTCTTGTTGGTCCTACTAAAACAATTGAACCATTTTCATTTTCATTAATTGCAAATGGCATTGTAATAATTGAACATTCCTCTAAACCATCACACAGATTTTCAGTTCCAATGTGAATTTTCACTCCACCATCAGAACCAACTCCAACATCCTTTATTATCTCAGTTTCAATAGCTCTAATGATTTTTTGCATTGTCCGATGATCTTGAAATTCTGGTTGATTAAACAATTTTGATAATCCAGATTCATATGTTTCACCATTTAGGAATCTAGTAAATGCTTTAATCATAAAATTCAAAATATCATCTCTAAAATCAACCATTTGTCTAATTCTAGGCTTAGAAGCTTCATTTGATAAAATATCTCTTATTTCATATACAGAATGATTATACATTGCATTATCAAACATTTGTATTATACGCAATAAATCATCCATTTTATACCCTGAAGGTATAATTATTTTTTGATATTGAACACTTCCTGATGAAGTAACTATCAATAGCATTGCTTCATTGTCGCTCAATGGTACTATCTCTAGCTTCATCACTCTTGATAAATCTGATGGAGAACCAATCACAGCTGCATAATATCCGGTAAGTTCACTTAGAAATTCAGCAATTTTTTTAATCGTTTCATCCTTTGACAGATATTCATTAGCGAAAATATCATCAACATACTTATAATACTCAACTACATAATCATCCCTAATTACTAAATGATCAACATAATATCTATATCCAATCTCTGAAGGAATACGACCAGATGAAGTATGAGTTTTCTTTAGAAAACCTATTTCTTCTAAATGTTGCATTTCATAGCGAATTGTAGCTGATGAAAATGATAAATATGGTTTATCAGTTAATGCTTTTGAACCAACCGGTTCATTAGTAGAAACATATTCTTCAATAATAGCTTTTAAAATAAGCTTTTGACGATCTGTTAATACCATTAATAATCACCTCATTATCATACTAGCACTCTTTTTTACCAAGTGCAATTATATTATAAAACACACTTTTGGCACTGTCAAGAAAAAAGTGCCAAAAAAATAAAAATGAATGCGATTTCTTACGCATCCACTTTTGAAGCATTCATTATTATCAAAACATTCTTATAACAAGTTAATATTATATTTATTTAATAATTTAATATCCTCATCATTCCAAACAGATGATTGAACCTCACCAATATGTGCTTTTTTAAGCATAAACATACATAATCTTGATTGACCAATTCCTCCACCAATAGTTAAAGGTAAACGTTCATTAATCACATCTTGAACATATTTATTATCTAATTTAAACTCCTCGTTCTTAGCCTTTAATTGCTTAACAATTGAATCTTGATCAACTCTTATTCCCATTGATGATATCTCATAAGCAATATCTAATTCTTCATAATAAAGCATAATATCGCCATTTAATGACCAATCATCATAATCAGCTGCTCTACCATCATGAGGCTTGCCATTTTTTAAAGGACATCCAATTTGCATAATGAATACTGCCCCATATTTCTTCACAATTTGGTACTCTCTTTCGGTTGGTGTTAACTCAGGATACATATCCTCTAATTCTGAAGTAGTGATGAAAAAAATATCATTTGGTAGTTTTTGAGACAAAATAGGGTATTTTTTTGTTACTCTTCTTTCAAGCTCTAAAATAACATTGTAGATTTTTTTAACTGTTTTTTTAAGATATGAAACTGTTCTATCTTCTTTAGTAATTATCTTTTCCCAATCCCATTGATCTACATATGCTGAATGAAGTGAATCTAAATCTTCATCTTTTCTAATTGCATTCATATCCGTATAAAGACCTGTCCCTGCTTCAAATCCATAGGTAGCTAGTGCATTCCTTTTCCACTTGGCTAAACTTTGTACAATTTCAACAGATTCACTAACCCCATTAATGTCAAATGTTACAATTCTTTCATAACCATTTAGATTATCATTTAGACCAGTTGACGGAAATACAAATAACGGAGCTGACACTCTAGTTAAATTAAGTTTTTTAGCTAATAATCTTTCAAATGTATCTTTAACATATTTTATTGCAATCTCAGTTTCTAGTAAATTTAATTTTGGACAATAATTATCTTTTAAAATTAATCTTTTCATACTTTCTCTCCTCTATAACTATTTTAAAAATGGATTATTATTTTTTTCGTATTCAATTGATGTTATATTCCCATGTCCAGGATAACAAATAGTATTATCATCTAAAGTAGCTATTAATTTTTTTAAACTATTCAATAATTGTTCATAACTACCAGTTGGAAAATCTGTTCTACCTATACTACATCGAAATAGAGTGTCGCCACAAATAATACCATCACAATACTTATAGCAAACACTACCTTCAGTATGACCTGGCGTACTTATTACCTCAAATTTATATCCAATTACATTAATAATATCACCATCATCAACTAATCTTAGATTTAAATCCTTATTAAAAAATGGATTATTCATTGAAAACATTGAATATAAAGACATCTCATTATCAAATAATAATTCTTTTTCATATTTGCTGATGTAAATAGGTATATTTTCAAAATACTTAATTCCATCGATATGATCAATATGACCATGAGTTAAAAATATAGCCTTAGGATCATAATTTGCTATGACATAGTTATAAGTATTTTGAAAATCCAAGGTAGGATCAACTACAATACATTCCTTTTTATCATTATATATAATATAGGTATTAGTACCAAAAGCACCAGATATCTTTGATTGTATCATATTAACATCCTCCTCTATTTTATAAATTTTACAACAAAATATAAAATAATACTAGTCATAAAAATAAAAAGCCCATTTGGACTTTAAATTTTTATTTCTTTTCTTTATGAGTTGTATGCTTACGGCAATGAGGACAATATTTACTAATCTCCATTCTTTCAGGAGTTGTCTTCTTATTTTTGTCTGTATAATAGTTTTCATTCTTGCATTCAGAACAAATTAACTTAACTAAATCACGCATGTCTCTTCCCTCCAGACTTAAAGATTACTTCCTTACCTATTATATCAAATCAAAATTCACATTTCAACAAAAATTTTATTTTTTTTGTTTATAACCT
>JBJEFS010000146.1:0-6901 GCA_051874325.1 Anaeroplasma sp. | reverse complement strand
TTAAAGACTACAGTTCATCCTTATTCTATATTAGGATGTTGGATAATAAATCATGTAGTTAATAATTAAACCACCGAAATAAACAATTTAACATTTAATTATATAAGGAGCTGGTTTCTAAACAAAACTGGCTTTTTTTGTTGAAATATGGTATAATTGATTAAATTATTTTTCTTGGGAGGTGTTTATATGCTAACCGTTGCAATATGCGATGATGATCTATTAATACGTGGAGAAGTTGAAACATTAATAAATAGCGTAGATCAAAAAATAGAAATAAAACTATATGAAAACGAAAAAATATTATCCGATTTAAAATTGTTTGACATTATTTTTATGGATATAGAAATAGGGAACAAATCGGGCATTGAGTTTGCAATGGAAGTAAGAAAACAAAATCCAGATTGTATAATAATTTTTATTACGAGCTACACTAGTTATATATCTGATGCCTTTGATGCCATTCCTTTTCAATACCTCATTAAACCATTAGATGAAAATAGACTGATTGATGTATATAAAAAAGCACTCTCTGCTATTCGAAATAGAAGAAAGTATATTTCGATTTCTTGGAATGGAGAAACCAAAAGAGTCGAATGCAGTAATGTTATGTATATTGAAAGAAATCAACGAAATGTTATTTTTCATTTAAAGGATGGAAATTTAAAAAAATCTAGCACTAAATTTATAGACTATGTTTCTGAATTAGAAGCTTTTGGCTTTGTGAGATGTCACAATAGTACCCTTGTTAACTTATCATATATTAAAGCTTTGCAGCAAACATATTATGTAGTTTTGACTAATAGTGAGGTTGTTTCTATTAGTAAAAAATATTTATCAAATGTAAGAGAAATGTTTGCTAAGAAGATTTCGGGAGAGATAATATGCAAATAACAAAATTATTATGTGATATATTCACATCGTTTCTACAAATATTTTCTATATACATTTTTTATAACATCTTTGGGGACAAAAGAGATTTAAATAAAAGAATGATTTTATTTATCTCTATACTTTTTATTTTGTTTACAGCATTGGCTACTTATTTCATTAAAATACAAATAGTATTTATTATAGTCATTTTACTTTTATTTTTCGGTTACTCCTATATATACAAAATACCGATTATAAAAAGAATTTTAATCGTTTTATTAATTAATATAGTCTCATCTTTATTAGAGGTTATATTTGGTTTGATCATGAGTGTGATATATACTGTCTCTATAGAAGATATTCAAAATAATATGGCCTTATATATTCAAGCAATATTGATATCTAAATTATCATTTATAGCAGTCTCAAAAATATTAACACACTTAATTAAAAGAGGTAATGAAAAAATTAAATGGTGGCTAATTTGTGCTTTATGTGTAATCCCAATTTCAACATTTGTAGTTATTTACACATTATCTTCATTTGCATTTAATAATTATGATAATAAGACTCAAATACTAGCAATTGTTTCATCTGTTGTATTAATAATAAGTAATCTATTTGCGTTTTATCTATTTGATTATATTAACAAGCAATCTTATAAAGAATCAAAATTAGAATTTGAAACAATTTTATTTGATAATGAAAGACAATATTATAAGGATTTACTTGACAACGAGCACACATCTAATAAAACAATTCATGATTTGAAAAATGAGTTGTTTGCAATAAGAGCTTTATTAGAAAATAATCCTAATAGTGCTTATGAAGAAATTAATAAAATTTGTGAAATTGTAGATAAAAATAAAATAATTAAGATATCTACGAGCGATGCAGTAAATTCATTAACTACAGCTAAAGTTAACATTGCCAAAAGCAAGGGCATAAATGTTGATATTGAATCATTTGTTGGAAATTTAAAAAATATCAATCCTATTGACTTCTGCATGGTTTTAGGTAATTTGTTTGATAATGCTATTGAGGCATGTGAACCTGTTGAAATAAATAAAAACATCTATTTGGAATTAAAAAGTATGGACGAATGTATAAGTATTACAATGAAAAATTCTACTATTAATAAAAATGTAGAAATTGGGAAAACAACCAAAGTTAACAAGAATAAACATGGTTTTGGATTATATAATATAAAAGAGGTATTAAAAGAGTATAATGGTATAATGCGACACGAAATAATAGATAATTTCTTTATAATTAATATAATTATGCAAAGTGGAGAAAGTTTATGATAAATCAGTTAGCTACGCTGTTAACAAATCATTATATAAAAAAAGGAAAAATAGATCCTGATGATAAAGAAGTATATGTTTATTGTTTTGACATAGCCATTTCAACAGTTTTAAATTTTGCAATTTTGATTATAATCGCATTATGTACAAAAACTTATATTGAATCACTTTGCTTTGGAATATGTTTTGTAACCTTAAGAAACTATGCAGGTGGGTTACATGCTAAAACTCATCTAGGTTGTTCAATTTTACTAATTGTTGTTATATTAGTGTGGGTAGCAACTATAAATTATGTTGAAGTAGAATATTTGAAACCTATGAGCTACATATTTGTAGTTATTTCTGCACCTGTAATTTTACTTTTAGCACCTGTTGATAATGCTAATAATGTGTTAGATGCTAATCAAACGAAAAAATATAAAATAAAAACCCTTATAGTTATTTTTATAAGTTTAATTGGATATTTAATATTGTTTTTATTAAATAAATATACATATTCATTTGTTATTTCTTATGCAATTATATGTGTATGTATATCAATGATTGTTCAAAAATCTATTAATAAAATGAATAATAAAAAATAAGCTAAATCGACCCGGTTTAGCTTTTTTCTTCCAAAAATGACACGATTTTTTCCAAAACTGCATACCACGTTGATGATATAATTTTCCTCATTTATAATAACCACAAAAGGAGGGATTTTGTATGAAAAATAATGAACAAAAGCAAACTAATTTATTATTAAAGGTTGTTCGCTCAATAGGTAGTAAATCTGTAGATTCAAAGTGCTCTTGGTGGTTTAATCAACCCAAAGTTACTAAAGAAATTAAAGAACGAATTAAAAATAAATAGTAGTTTTTAAGGTTATGAATAACAAAAAAATTCTAAAATGGTGAGTTATGAAAAAATATTATAATGTTAGACAATTGGAAAGTACTGATTGTGCAGCTGCTTGTTTAGCTTCTGTTAGCTTGTTTTATGGTTTAGAATTAACAATTACTAAATTGAGAGATGTTTGCGGAACGGATTCTAAAGGTACAAATGTTAATGGATTATTGTATGCTTCTGAAAAACTAAATTTTGAAGCTAAAGCAGTAAGAATATCGTTTAATAATTTAATGAGGGAAAAAATAAGATTACCATTAATTGCACATGGTATTACAAAAAATGGAATGACTCATTATATTGTTGTCTATAAAATTAATAAAAACTTTCTTGTAGTTGGTGATCCAGCATCTAAAAATAAAAAAATGAAGATAAAAGAATTTCAAAATTTTTATGATGGAGTATGTTTATTGCTACAACCTAATAATGATTTTGTTGGTGGAAAAACAAAAACAACAGGTATCTTATATAAGTTTTTGAAATTATTAACACCACACAAAAGTTTATTTATATCAGCTATTATTTCAAGTCTTGTATTAACTATACTGGGTATATTCTCTAATTTTTTTAATCAATTTTTAATTGATGATATATTACCGTATAGTTTGAAAAATCAACTTGCTATTTTTTGTATAGGTTTTTTAATTATTTCTTTTATCAACATAATGATTAATGCTGTACGTCAACATATTTTAGTTTACTTATCTCAAAAAATTGATATTCCTTTAACTTTGGGATACTTTAAACATATATTTTCTTTGCCTATGAATTTTTTTTCTTCAAGAAAAACCGGAGATATACTGACAAGATTTCAGGACGCTGGCACAATAAAGAATATAATGAGTAGTATTGCTTTAACTATATTAATAGATGTTACTTTAGCTTCGATTGTTGGAGTAATATTATATTTTATGAACTCTAAATTGTTTGTAATAATATTAATTTTAACAATTATTAACGTTATTTTAGTATGTATTTTTAAAAAACCATTTAGAAAGATTAATTTAATTCGGATGGAACAAAATGCTAAAATGTCTTCATCAATGATTGAATCATTGCAAAGTGTGGAAATGATTAAAACTAATGCTATTGAAGAAGATAGAATGGAAATAATTGAAAATAATTATATTGATGTGCTAAAAACTAGTTTTAAAGAGAATGTATTATCTAATGCACAGGGAACAATAAGTAGTGCAGTTTCTATTATTGGAAATTTAATAATTATGTGGGTAGGGTCAATATTAGTAATGGATGGCAATATAACACTTGGCGCTCTAATGTCATTTACATCTATGACTAGTTTTTTTATGGAACCAATAGGCAGACTTGTTGGCTTGCAATTACAAATTCAAGAGTCACAAATATCTATGAAACGTTTGTCTGAAATTTATGATGTTGAACCAGAAAAAATAGATCGAAAACCAGAAGTTAAACCGTTAATTGGAGACGTAAGTATCAATAATTTAACATTTTCGTATACGACACGCAAACCCGTTTTAAATAATGTTAATTTTTGTATTAAGCAGGGAACTAAAGTTGCGATAGTTGGTGAGTCTGGAAGTGGTAAAACTACTCTTTCAAAGTTATTGTTCGGACTTTATGATATTAATGAGGGAAACATTACGATAGGAGAACGCGACATCAAAGATATTGGTTTATTCAATTTGAGAAAAAGAATATCATATGTTAGTCAAAATATTAATTTTTTTTCTGGCACTGTGCGAGATAATATTAAAGCTGTAAACTCTACTATTTCAGATGAAAAAATAAAAGCCATTTTTAAAATATCTGGGTGTGATTTTATTTTAAAATATCCTTTAGGCATTGATACATATTTAGAAGAAGCTGGTAATAATCTGTCTGGTGGAGAACGACAACGTTTGGCATTTGCTCGTGCGTTGGCTAAAGACTTTGATATTTTAGTTTTGGATGAGGCTACTTCAAATTTAGATTTTTTAAGTGAAATGAAAATTTATAACACACTGTTTAATTCTTCATATAATCAGACTATGATAATGATTGCACATAGATTATCAACGATTAGAAAATGTGATGATATAATCGTTTTGGATAATGGTCAAATAGTTGAAACAGGTACACATGACGCATTGTTAGAAAAAAAAGGAAAATATTACAAACTATGGATGTCTCAAATTGGAGAAGTTAAAGATTATCAAATAAATAAGGTGGAAATGAAGTATGAGTAAAGAAATATTTATTGATGTTGATAGAGTTTTAAAATTAAATAATATTTTAGAATATACATTTAATTTAAGTAATGTTACAAAAGAAGAAAATATTAATAAAAAAATTAAAAACTTTGAGGATTATATTAAGTGTCATGGACTACAGTCATATGGTCCATTAGTTATATCTACAAGTATTCTTGGTGGTGATTCTCCTAAAATTTTTATAAAAATAATGAAGCAAATTAAAAATTTTAATTATTCACCAGTTATGCCATTTGAAAAAAAAGATGAATTTAAAACTACCAATTGCATATACACAAGATTTGAAGGAAACGAGGAGGATGCTAGCATAGCTAATTCTAAAATAAAAGTTTATGCATATGAAAACGACTATGTTTTAGACACTACCTCATATAATGTTTATTTGCAAAATAATAATGGACAGGTAATAATAGATACTTTTGTCCCAATTCTAGGGAGTATATAGTAATGAAATATTATAGTCTTGATCAACTTAAAAGTTCAAGAATTCAGTATGATAAAAATCCACCTAATTTTTTAATATATATAATTATGTTTGTATTAGTATTGCTAATATCAATAGTAATATTGGGAGCATTTACATACAAAACAGAAGTTGTAAGAACCAGTGGTATTTTAACAAGTGATTCTAAAGTTCAAATTCAAAGTCAAAATGGAGGCTTAATAAGTGAAGTTTACTTTTATGATGGAGAATATGTAAATGAAAATGATGTTTTATTTAAAATAGACTCAACTCAAGTTACTGCATCAATAATTGCAATACAAAATAAAATTGATTTTATGGAAAAAATGATTTCAAATTATGAATTGTTAATAAAAAAAATTGAAGAAGTGGATGTTAATGAAGAAAATGAAATAATTAATACATTTCAAGACAAACAATTTTATATTTATTTTGAGAATTTTATTAATTCATATAACCAAGCAAATGCTAATGAATATTTGGGGATATCGTTAATTTCTGCTAAAAATCAAGTTAAAAATGAATATCTACAATCTTATTATCAAACTAAACTTCAATACGAATATGATTTGATTGGTAATAAAGGTCAAATTGAAGCATATAATGAGATGTTAAAAACATATGAAACACTTGCGCCCAACTCAGGTTATATTAATTACTCAACCAAAATAAGTAAAGGTGTAGTTTTAGATAATTCGATAATTGGCACTATTAGCGAAAAAATCAATAATGAAAATAGTATTATTGAATGTTATATAAATGTTGGTCATCGTAATTTTGTTAATTTAAATGATAGTGTTGAAATAGTAATATCAGGATTATCTCAAAATAAATATGGAAGTTTATCAGGCAAAATAGTTGAAATTAGTAATGATTCAACGAGAGACTCTGATGGAAACGTTTTATTTAAATTAACAATTAAACCCGATGATTTAAATGTTGATGACATTGTTTTGCAAAATGGACAAGTTGGAGAAATTAGAATTAAATATGAAACTATATCGTGGTTAAATTGGTGTTTAAAAAAAATGGGTATTATTGATAAATAGGTAATTACAGTGAAAACTGTTATTATAAATATTATGTCAAAAAGCCTACTATAAATAAATCAAGAGATATTTGAAAAAACATTTAGATTTATT
>JBJEFS010000145.1:0-28067 GCA_051874325.1 Anaeroplasma sp. | reverse complement strand
CAAGCTTAGGAGAAATAAATCCCTTTAAATATAAATGTTATTATTATGATAAAGAAACTCAGCTTTTTTGGGTATCCTCACGTTACTATTCGCCTGAATTATGTAGATGGATTTCGCCGGACTCAATTGAATATTTAGATCCAGAAAGCATCAATGGATTGAACTTATATGCGTACTGCGGAAATGATCCTATCAACAAGTATGATCCTTCTGGTCACTTCGCTATTAGTGCATTGATTATCGGTGCGATTATTGGAGCTGCAATCGGTTTTGGTGGAACAGTGTTGGCAGATTATGTAGATGATGGTCAAATATTTAATGGAAGCATAAGTGCTGGTGGTTATATTGCTAATACACTTGTTGGTGGTTTAATTGGTGCATTGACAGGTGGCATTGCTTCGTCATCATTTACTTTTACGTATCCAACTCTTCAATTTGCTCAAATGGCAGGTGCTAATGGATTAACATTTGGTGCTGTTTCTGTAGGAACTGCTACGGCAAATATTAGTGGCGCTTCAGTTGTAACAGCCCTTGGCTTAGCTGGAATTACTGTAATGGGTGTTAGAATTGGTAAAAGTGGTGGTTATAGAGTTGATCACCATTATCCAAACGACCATGATCCAACACATGTTCATATTAGTGGGGATGATGGAATGACTAGAGTTGATATTAATGGAAATCCAATTCAAGGAGATAGACCTATGACTCCTGGTGAAAGAAAAGCGTTCTGGAAATTAATTGAAAAAATCATCGAGGCATTAAAGCCATGGATGTAATGAAGGAGAATAAAATGAAAAATATTGATGAATATCTTTATAAATATGGCTTACATGATTGTATTGTAGAAAGAATTTATGTTCAAAATAATTCGCTTGTATTTTGTTTTGGGACAGGTGTTTATAATTTGAATGAAAAAGGAACTGAAACAACAAAAACAACTGAATGTTTAATGTGTCTAGAAATTGAAAAGTTAAACAAAGAACAAATGTGGGAGCATATTGAAATTTCAAAAATCAATAAAAATAAAATAAATGAGATTGATTACGAGGAATTCGTTGAAGAAGTTAATAAATATAAATTTGAAATTATGGAAAATTATTTATCTTATTTTGGAAATAGCATATTGTTGGAAGGATATACATCAAAAAACAGATATCAAATAAAAATATCTGAAATATCAAAAATAGAATTTAATTTTAAATAAATAGCAAATTGCTTTCACAAGCAAAACTAGGTAGGTTTACTCAATGGGTAGGCTTACCTTTTTAATTTTCTTTAATAATTTTATAAAGATATTATAATTTTATCTTAAAAAAGTTTCGAAAAAATCTCAAAATTTGACAAGAAAAATCCCATATTTTTTGTAATTTAAACAAAAGTATGATATACTTATACAAGTATTTAAAGAAGTGAGGTTTTTATTATGGCAAGTAATAAAAAATCTAAAGTAGATTTAGTGGAAATAGATGCAGCAAGAATTAATGATGTATGTGATAACTACTTTAAGTGGAAATCACTTAATGATTCTTTAAAGAGTTTTTAAAGACCTATCAAGACTTGGTAGAGATTACCTACAAACAGGATACTATACTGAACAATATTTTCCACTTTATCATATAAGATATATCGCAATTAATGATGGTGTAGATACATTAATAGATAATAATGATATAGCTCAATTTAAAAATATCTTAAATGATATGTACGCTAAAGATTTATCTAGTATAGTTGATGGAAAGAAAACTAGAAAAATAAAAATAGTATATAAATTTATTGATATGCCAATAAATTTAGAATAAAATAGAAGAAATTAGTGGTGTCTTAGTATTAGGACACCATAGGATATGATGTCGAGACTGGATTCTATTATGTAACCTCTCGCTATTACAGCCCTGAACTTGGAAGATTGCTTCAGCCTGAAGATGTATCAGGCTTAAAACCATCTAGCATTAATGGTCTTAACTTATATAGTTACGCAAATAACAATCCAATAAGATTTTCATACAATAACTCAAGTGCTGTTGGTAGTACTAGTGTTGCTGGTGGATTAGTAAGTTCTATCGATCTTAGTAATTCATTTACAGGAAATATGAATTCTGGTTCTCCATCTAAAGGCGAATTAAATCTAGGATGGTTAGCGAATGGATTAGATACTGGCTCAACAATTCATGGTTTATATACTTCAATATCAGGACTAGTTAATCATACTGCTTATTTTGCTAAAAACTTAACTCCGTTTGCTGATGACATGACAATGCTTGGTACTTCAATGAAATATGGAGTTCTTGCATTTAATCAATTTAGTTGGGGCTTAGGTAAATCAGATATATTTGGTATTGCATTAGGTGTTGGTTTAGATATCTATGATAGTATCCAAAGAGTAGTAAGTCCTGGTGGAGTCGTATTAGGAGCCACATTGACTGCTGCTAAAGGCGTTGGTCTAATTTATTTAAACAAAGGAATTATGCATGGAGCAACAGCTATTGGAAGTTGCTTTGGACCAGTTGGTACTGTAGTAGGGTTTGTTGTAGGTGGAGTTGTTTGTATTGTTGTAGATATTTTTGCAAGTAACTGGTTAGATGATTTAATTGATAAAATTGCAAAATAGGAGGGTAAAGAATGAGAAAGAGAATAATAGCGTTTTATGATGTATTATTATTTGCGATTATTTGTAGTCCAATGATAGTGACAGCTGTTATACTACTATTCATGTTAGTAACTAAAGGAGCTAGTGAATGGATATATGAAAATTGGTATTTAGTTCTTCTTTTTGCTATTACTTTTATGGTTCCAATAGCTGGAACACTAATGTTTAGATATTGTGTTATTAATAATAATTCAGTTCATTTTCATTATAATATTTTTACAAAAAGTTGGAAAAATGCAACAAACAATATTGATATTAGATGGAATCAAGATGTGGTGATTTCAGAAATAAAAGATATTGAATTAGTTAAACTTACAGAAGAAGAAAAACAAACAAAAGTTTATTATAAACACTGGTTTAATAAATATTTAAAGATTAATTTGAAATATGGTAATCCTAAATATGTTTATATAGGCAATTATTCAAATTATCAAATTAAGAAAATAATTAAACTAGCAAGTGGTAAATAAAAATTAATATTGGAGCAAATTAAGTAGGAAAATATTATTAATTCTATTTTATCATTAGAAAGTATTAGAAATATGAATTTATATATAGATTTATTAGTTTATAGAGAAAATTGTGAAGAAGGACAATTATTTAGTGGACATAAGGTATTTCATTATGATTCTTCATTTACATTTAATTCTAATATTCCCAAAGAACTAATATTTAATGGGTTAAATAATGATTATTTCTTGAATTTAATAGATAACACTCCAATTAATTATCAAAATTACTTTGAAGAAAATACCATAACAAAAATATTATACATTTGTGGTATAAGAGTCTAGATTTAAACAAGATTAAAAAATTTATATTAAATTTAAATGAACTTCAAAGAAGTGATGTTTCAAAAAGATTTAATTCTAAAAATACAACTTTAGAAAGATTAAATTCTGTACAATCAATGAGTGAGTTTAGATATGTTTCCTAATTATTTAAGAGAAAGTTTTATGATGAAAAAAGTTATGCTGAATCAAGATTCGCATTATAAAAGCAAAATTATTCCTTTTAACTTTGCCATGAATATATCTTTAGATGATTTAATTAGAGAATTGGATGAAGTTAAGAAAATCTTTCAAGAAAAAGACATTATTTAGTATGGCTAAGAAAAGATTTAAAGAATTTGTATATGAGTATGATGATACTAGATATAAAGGTAAGTATGGGTTTATAGAAATTGAAAATCCAGCTTATGAATATGATTATACTCAAGAAAAATATCTTATTAGAAAACCAACACCTCAAGAAAGAAAAGAAATAATATTGAATTATATTATTGATAATAGTGGAAAAAGGATTTCAATTAATTATCTAGCAACGAAATTTGCAGTAAGTGATAGAATTATACAAAAATTATTAAAAGAGTTAAGAGAAGAAAATCTAATTAAAGATATTTCTACTTTAAAAAAAGATGGTACACAAAGATTTAACATTTATAAATATGTAGGAAAACAAAGAACAAAAACAGGCAAGGAATTAACTATAGATATAAATCTGTCGAATTAAAAATTAAATATTATCATTCTATTAAAGGGAAAGATAATGTTTATACAATATTAAAATATGGATATAGTGGCACAAACTTCAATAGACATGATTTTAAAAGATTAATGAATGATATTGATAAAGGTATTATGGGTATAGTAATAGTAAAAGACTTATTATGACTTGGTAAAGTATAGAACATCACTTTATAAATATCAAATTATTTAAGGTTAATTTAAACAAAAATAATGTGCCTAATCAAATTATTTAAGGAGATTAATCACATTATTAAGGGGAGTATTGGTAAAAATGGTAGTTTGTCAGAATACATATTTATATAAAAAATTTTATGTGTATCATTTTTAAGGGTGTTTTGCCAACCTTAATGTAATATTTCAAATAAAGACATATATCTATATTTGCTATTCCATTATTATGAAGTTAAGACAACCTCTTTTTTCTATCAAACGAATAAACATAAATATAAGTCATACCATTTGTAATATATAGAATAGGATCATTGTTATAATTAGCTCTTGGTAAATATCTATCTTTTGAATCGATATCGAAATTCATTAGTATTTTAGATCATTTAATATAGTTGAAAGAAGATAATTTAACTTCAAAAGGATACCAAGATTCATTCAAGAAGAACCAAAAATAAAAGCCGCTCATCAAGCGGCAACAAGCGTTAAATGTGGTTGTCAGGCTTTTCACATGCCCCTTGAGGGACTTGTGGAGTTAAAGGTCTTTATAGGTCAGCCTGTATATCACCACATGAATGGGTGGATTGTTATTTTTCTTTTTCTTCAAGTACTCTTGATAGAGCTTGCATAATACTTAATTTACCATATTCATAGGTTAAACCACCTTGCATGTATAATGTATATGGTTCAACACATGGTGCATCGGCACTTAATTCGATTGTACTTCCTTCTGTAAAACAACCTGCAGCCATGATAACGTCACATGGATAGCCTGGCATTGGTGCCGGCATAATATAGACTCCCGAATCAATTGGAGAAGAAGCCTGAATGCTTCTAGCAAATGCCACAAGATTTTGTTTTGTTTTTAATTCAATAATTTGGATTATATCGGTTCTATATTCGTTATATTTAGGTGATATATCTGTAAAACCTGTTTTTTCTAGCATATAAGAGGCAAAAATTTGAGTTTTTAATGCACTCTTTACGGCATTAGGTGCCATAAAGACCCCTTTAAAGAAATTGCTATTTTGATTAAAATTAGCACCTAAATCTTTTCCAATTCCTGGAGCTGTAAGCCTATCAGCAATCATTTCGATATACTTTGTTTTTCCACCTATATATCCACCAGTAGTTGCAATGCCTCCACCTAAGTTTTTCATTAAGGATCCAACAACAACATCGGCTCCAACATGACCTGGTTCTTTTCTTTCTACTAATTCTCCATAACAATTATCTACCATTATAATTACTTCATCATTAACACTTCGAATTACTTTTATAACCTCTTCAATTTGACTGATTGTTAAAGATTTTCGAGATGAATAGCCTCTTGATCTTTGTATTTCAATGAGCTTGACATCTTTTTTAGCTAGTCTTTCCTTAATTTTAACTAAATCAAACTCATTATTAATAAGGTCAATTTGTTCATACATAATACCATTTGCTTTCAATGATTGAGTTGAATTACCTACAATTCCTACCATTTTAAGCAACGAATCATAAGGTTTACCAGAGATTGAAATCATTGTATCACCATGTTTTAGTAAGGCAGAAAAAGCTAAATATAAGGCATTTGTTCCACTCATTATTTGAGTTCTTACTAAAGCATCCTCTGTACCTAAAATGCTTGCAAAAATCTTTTCTAATTTTTCACGTCCTGAATCAAAAATACCATATCCGTTTCTATCAGTAAAATCGGCATATTCAATTCTATTTTCAATAAAAGCTGATAGGATTCGATTTGAATTATAAAAACATATTTCATCAATTTCATTAAAAATATCTTTCAATTCTATTTCGGCCTGTTTGCTTAATTCTACAACTTCTTTTTTTATATTATCTATTATCATTAAAATCACCAAAGAAAATTTTATCATATTCAAAATATAAAATAAAGAATATATTTGTTAAATTGTTTGCTTTTTTATTAGTTTTGTGATAAATTATTTATATAAACAAATTATTTTACATTTGGAGGATTTTTATGAAACACATTCGTACAATTAAAACTCGTAATCTTTGTGAAAGTGCTAAGAATGGTGGATGTGGAGAATGTCAAACTTCATGTCAATCTGCATGCAAAACTAGCTGTGGTATTGCAAATCAAAAATGCGAAAAAAAAGATCAAAAGAAAAACTAATATTTTGACTTTAAATGCCGCCTATATTTTGGCGGCTTTTTAAATAATGGCTGGAGGTAATAAAATGATACACCAATATAAATTAAATGGCTATAATATTGTTCTTGATATTAATTCGGGATCTGTGCATGTTGTAGATGAAATAGCATATGACATTATATCATTGTTTGAAAAAGAGAATAAAGATACAATAATATGTCAAATGCTTGAAAAATATAATGATGAGCATATTTTGAAAGAAGATATAGAAGAATGTTATAATCAAATTGTAGAATTGAAGAATGAAGGCGAGTTATTTACAGAGGATGTTTTTAAGCCTATGGCTAATAAGCTAAAAGATAAAACAAGAGGAGTTATTAAAGCCCTTTGCTTACATATTGCTCATACCTGTAATTTAAATTGTTCCTATTGCTTTGCTAGTCAAGGAAAATATAATGGCGAAAGAGCTGTAATGAGCTTTGAGGTTGGTAAAAAGGCAATCGATTTTTTAATCGAAAATTCAGGGACAAGAAGGAATCTTGAGGTTGATTTTTTTGGTGGTGAACCATTAATGAATTTTGAGGTTGTAAAACAGATTGTTAACTATGCTAGAAGCATTGAAAAGGATGCTAATAAAAACTTTCGATTTACACTAACTACTAATGGAATGCTTATTGATGATGAGGTTATTGAATTTGCTAACAAAGAGATGAGTAATGTTGTTTTAAGCCTTGATGGTAGAAAAAGTGTTCATGATAGATTTAGAGTAGATTATGCAGGAAATGGAAGTTATGATAAAATTGTACCTAAGTTCCAAAAACTTGTAGAAGCTCGTGGTGGAACTAATTATTATATGCGTGGTACATTTACTCATAATAATCCTGATTTCCTTGAGGATATTAAAACGATGCTAGATTTAGGCTTTACAGAGTTAAGTATGGAGCCTGTAGTGTGTAAGGATGATGATCCTCAGGCCTTGACAAAAGAGGATTTGCCTATTATTTTGAAGCAATATGAGGATCTTGCAGCATTAATGATTAATCGTCGTCGTGAAGGAAGACCATTTACATTTTATCATTATATTATTGATTTATCTGGTGGACCATGCATATATAAAAGAATATCTGGGTGTGGGTCTGGTACAGAGTATATGGCTGTAACTCCATGGGGGGATTTATATCCATGTCATCAATTTGTAGGTGATGAAAAGTTTAAACTTGGTAATATTTGGGATGGTGTAAATAATAAATTAGTTCAAGATGAATTTGCAGCATGTAATGTTTATTCAAGAGAGGAATGTAATGATTGTTGGGCTAGACTTTATTGTTCAGGTGGATGTGCTGCAAATGCCTATCATGCAACTGGTAGTGTAATTGGTATTTATAAATATGGCTGTGAACTTTTTAGAAAGAGAATAGAATGTGCAATTATGGTTGCAGTTTCTAAATTAGATGATGAAGACACCAATTTGTGATTTCATTGAAAAATATAATGAAAATAATAGAATTAGATTTCATATGCCAGGTCATAAGGGAAAGGAAATTTTAGGCTTTGAAAAAAATGATATTACTGAAATAGATGGTGCTGATAATTTATATTTATCAAATGGTATAATAAAGGAAAGTGAAAAAAATGCTTCACAAATTTTTGAATGTGATACATTTTATTCTACTGAGGGATCATCACAATGTATAAGAGCAATGCTTTTTTTGGCCTTAACAAATAGAAAAAATAAGAATGAAAGGCCTATTATTTTAGCAGCTAGAAATGTCCATAAAACATTTATTACAGCTGCAGCACTATTAGATTTTGATGTTAAGTGGATATATTCTAATATATCTAATTCATATCATTCTTGCTTGATAAATGAAATTGATATTGAAAATGCTATTAATAGTATGTCCATTAAACCATTTGCAGTTTATTTAACTAGTCCAGATTATTTAGGAAATATCCTTCCAATAAAAGATATTGCTAAAACATGTAAGAAGCATAATATACCACTTTTAGTTGATAATGCTCATGGAGCCTATTTAAAGTTTATTAAGCCATCTATATATCCAATTGATTTAGGGGCTGATATGTGTTGTGATTCAGCTCATAAAACTTTTCCTGCTTTAACTGGGGCTGCATACCTACATATTAATAAAAATTCAGATAGCTATTTTGTAAAACACGCTAAAGAAGCATTAGGATTATTTGGCTCTACAAGTCCATCGTATTTGATTTTACAATCTTTAGATAGAGTAAATTTATATATTGCTGAAAATAATAATATTTTTAATGATTTATGCAATATTGTTGATGATTTAAAAAAAGAATTGATAAAAAATGGATACACAATCATAGGTAATGAAAGAATGAAAATAACTATTGACGCAAAAGCCTATGGTTATACTGGTGATGAAATATCAAATTATTTATCTAATAATAATATTATTTGTGAATTTTATGATAATGAATTTATCGTATTAATGCCATCTGTCAAAAATACTATTGCTGAAATTAATACATTAAAAGACATTTTACTAAAATTAAAGAAAAAAGAAAAAAAAGAACGATTTAATTTTAAAGTTACGAAAAAAAATCAAACCTTATCAATAAGAGAAGCAATTTTTTCATTTCATGAATTAGTAGATGTTGAAGAATCAGTAGATAGAATTCTTGCTGATACTGCAGTAACATGTCCTCCAGCTGTACCAATTGTAGTATGCGGTGAAGTAATTGATGCAAAAGATATTGAAATGTTTAAACATTATGGCATCACAAAGTGTTCTATAGTAAAATAAGAATTTTGATTATATGAGGAAACAATAAATGAAAAAAATATTAATAATATCTTTTTTAGCATGCTTATTTTTATCATCTTGTCAAATCACTTCTAAAAAAAGTGATAGTATAATTTCAAGTACAACAATACCAAGTACGACAATACCAAGTACAACAATACCAAGTACAACAACACCAAGTACGACAATACCAAGTACGACAACACCAAGTACGACAATACCAAGTACGACAACACCAAGTACGACAATACCAAGTACAACAACACCAAGTACGACAATACCAAGTACAACAATACCAAGTACAACAATACCAAGTACGACAATACCAAGTACAACAATACCAAGTACAACAATACCAAGTACAACAACACCAAGTACGACAGATTCGACTGATTCAAAAGAAGAAATGACATTAGATAAATTATTTGATGGAGCTAGTATTTCTGATATTGAATTTATAGATTTTTATAAAAACTTAGGTGATTATAATAATAGTGCACAAATTGTAAATAATTCTATATATGCATCTCCTAATGGAAATGGAGATGGAACTAAGAGTTCGCCATATTCCCTTGAGGATGCTTTAGAAAAGTTAAAGCCTGGGGATACATTATATTTAAGGGAAGGAATATATATACCACCAACAAATGAAGGTTTTTTTATCAATAAAAGTGGTACTAGTAGTAATTATATTACAATAAGGAATTATCCTGGAGAACATGTTGTTATCACAAATTCAAGTACTAAATCTGAAGTTTATGGTTTTGAAATAGAAGCTAATACTTCATATGTTATTATAGAAGGATTAGAGATATGTAATATTACTGCTTATAATGCTTTTGGTATTGCAGTATGGGGCAATAATCAAAATCATTTAATTATAAGAAATAATTCAATTCATGATATTAAAACTACAGCTATAGATTCAGATGATTCTGATTCTTCTGCAAATGGTATTTTATTTAATGGAGAAAATAAAAAATCTATAAATAATATCATTGTTTCTAATAATCATATTTATAATAATCATACAGGTTGGGCTGAATCTTTATCTATCGCAGGAAATTGTGAATATTTTTATGTTTTAAATAATTTAGTAGAGAATAACACTAATATAGGCATTGATTTTTATGGTAATGCTGGATATTGTAATGTTGCAAGCTTAGATCAGCCAAGGTATTCTTTAGCAGCTGGAAATTTTATTAAAAAATCAGTATGCTCATATGCTGATTGTGCTGGATTATATGTCGATGGTGCACGTGATATATTACTTCAATATAATGAAATTAGTGATTCTTTATATGGTATTGAAATAGGTAGTGAAGAAAAACAGGTTGATTATCCAGTAAAAAATATTGTTGTTAGGTATAATAGATGTATTAATAATAATTTATCTATTAGAATAGGTGGTTACGAGGAAAAGAATACAGGTGTTGTTACATCAACTGAAATTTATAATAATACGTTTATTTCAAATTATGATGATTATCAAATGATAATAGCTAAAAGTGATGGAATAACAATTAAAGATAATTTATTTTATTGCGAATCTAAGAATATAGTTCAATTAGAATTCAGTGAAGAGTATATAAAGAATATATCTTTTATTAATAATACTTTTTATTCAAAAAATAAAACAAAAGATGAGGTAATATTCACAATATACAATATATCTTTTACTTTTGAAGAGTTTATTTTTAAATATGGTTTTAATTTATATGAAGAATTTATAGTGGAGTAGAAAAACGTAAGTTAATGAGAAATCTAGATTTTAAAGAAATAACCAATAAAAATATATGGAAAATCTGTATGTTAGAGGTTTTTGAAGAACAAAAAAATTTTGTAGCTGATAATATCCAAAGTCTTGCAGAAGCATATGCAACTAGAAATGAAGGAAACAATGCTTTACCATATGGTATATACGATAGTGATTTGCTTGTTGGTTTTATTATGATTGGTAAAGGTACGGTTGGAAATGAAGAAGAAACAGAATTAATAAAACAGAATTATTGTCTGTGGAGATTAATGATTGATAAAAAATTTCAGCATCAGGGTTATGGAAAAATGGCAATCTTAAAAGCATTATCAATGATGAGAAATGATGAATTTCATTTAGGTAAAGCAGAATATTGCTGGCTATCATATGAACCAGAGAATACTGTTGCAAGAGATTGTTACTTAAAATTAGGTTTTATAGAAACTAATGAAATGTGTGGGAATGAGATAATTGCTATAATAAAATTATAATGGACAATATGAAACTTGAAATAAAAAGAGGTAGTGTCGTATTTGCTGATTGTGATGTTATTGTTAATGCAGCAAATGAGAATTTATTTGCTGGTGGTGGTGTTTGTGGAGCTATTTTTAAAGAAGCAGGCCACCAGGACTTACAAAGAGAATGTGATGCAATTGGTTATTGCAAGACAGGCCATGCTGTAATGACAAATGGCTATAATTTAAAGGCAAAGCATATCATTCATGCCGTTGGTCCTAGAAATCAAGATGCTGAAAAGTTGACACAAGCATTTTATAATTCACTTGTTATCGCTGATTCAAATAATTTAAAGACGATAGGACTTGTTCCTATTTCAGCAGGTATTTTTGGTTTTCCATTAGATGAATGTGCAGGTATTGCTATAGATGTAATCTTAAGCTATAAACCAAAATCATTAGACTTATGTTATATGTATTGCTATAATGATAAAGAGTTTGCTGTATTTACAGAAATTTTAGAGAAAAAATTAAAAAATATTTAAAATTACTATTGACTCTCCCGTTAGAGGATACTGTATAACATATACTGTGAGGTGATTAATGTGTTTAAAATAGGTGAATTTTCTAAGTTATCAAAGGTTACAATAAAAGCTTTAAGATTTTATGAAAAAGAGGGGTTGATAAACCCAGCTTATATTGATGAAGCGAATGGATATCGATACTATGAAAGCGCGCAACTAGTTGAAATATCTAAAATAGTTTCATTAAAGCAAATAGGTTTATCAATTGAAGAAATTAAAAGTGTTTTGAATAATCCATTAATATTGGAAAAGGTATTAATAAATAAAAAGGATGAATTAGAGGAAACTATTTCTTTAAACATGTATCAACTCTCAAAAATTAATTATCTAATGGAGGAAAAAAATATGAGTAATGAAATTTTTGAAAAGGTTGTTCCTGATTGTTATGTATATTATAAAGAAGGAATTCTTGAAGATTATAGTCAAGCATCTGAATTTATATATAATTCTGGTAAAGAATGTTTAGAATTAAATCCTAACATTAAATGTGTTGAACCTGACTATTGTTTTGTTGAATACTTAGATGGTGAATATAAAGAAAAAAATGTTAATGTAAGATACTCACAAGCTGTTATAAAAACAGATATACCATTCAATGAAAGTGAAAATATTAAATTTAGACAATTAGAAGAAACTAAATGTATTTGTATATATCATAAGGGAGCCTATGACCTTTTAGGTGAATCATATGGTAAGATAATGAAATACATTGAAGATAATAAGCTTAGAATAAAAGCATTTCCAAGGGAATGTTACATTGATGGTATTTGGAATAAAGAAAATAGTGATGATTGGTTAACTGAAATACAAGTTCCAATTGAATAGATTAAGAAGGTTTTACCTTCTTTTTTTGATGGCTATAAATAAAGATGGAAGAAATAATTATTATGCAAAAATAATTCATTTTAAATAGTGAAAAATATTGAAAAATTGAAAGAAAATAGTAAATTATGAATAACTATATTTGACATTTTATGCTTGAATTTATATAATTTAATTGAATAAACGATTAAAAAAGAGAGTGATTGTATGACGACTTTATTAAAAAATGGCCATATAGTTAATGTGTTTACAAATAAGCTTGAAAAAGCAAATTTGTTGATGAATGACGAAGGTATTATTCTTGGTATTGGAGATTATGATACAGCTGATATCGTTGAGGATGTAACAGATAAAGTTTTATGTCCTGGCTTTATTGATGGTCATATTCATATCGAAAGTACAACCTTAATGCC
The DNA here is from genome assembly GCA_051874325.1 of Anaeroplasma sp. Classification (GTDB taxonomy): domain Bacteria; phylum Bacillota_I; class Bacilli_A; order Acholeplasmatales; family Anaeroplasmataceae; genus Anaeroplasma. Next base: position 14,785 of record JBJEFS010000145.1, on the reverse strand, counting down.
TTCTGAGTTAGCACGTGTTTGTATGCCACATGGTACGGTTGGAATTGTTGCTGATCCACATGAGATATGTAATGTTTGTGGACTCGATGGTTTAGCCTTTATGATTTCAGCAAGTGAGGGAATACCTTTAACTACATATATTATGCTTCCTTCATGTGTTCCTCCTACAATATTTGATGAATCTGGTTCAATTTTAACTGCAAAGGATTTGAAAATGTTTTATTCTCATCCACGTGTTTTAGGTTTGGCAGAGATAATGAATTATCCAGGTGTCATCAATAATGATAAGGAAGTACTTGCTAAAATAAATGATGCTAAGAGTCTAAATAAGATTATCAATGGACATGCTCCACTTTTAAGTGGCAAAAGCTTAGATAAATACATATGCTCAGGAATATACGACGATCATGAATGTTCTAATTTTACTGAGGCAGTAGAAAGAATCAGTAAAGGACAATGGGTAATGATTAGAGAGGGAACTAGTGCTAGAAATCTTACTGGTTTAATTAATTTATTTGATGATCCATATTATCAAAGGTGCTTATTAGTAACTGATGATAAGCATCCAAAGGATCTTCTTGAAAATGGACATATTGATAGTATTATTAGAAAAGCTGTATCATTGGGAAAAAATCCAATAATAGCCATTAGAATGGCTTCTTTAAATGCTGCTCAATGCTTTAATTTACGTAATGTTGGTGCATTAGCACCTGGTTATAAGGCTAATGTTTTAGTTTTAAATGATTTAAATACAATTGATGTTAAGGACGTTTATATAAATGGAGTAAAGGTAGTAGATAATAAAAAAACATTAGAATTTCATAATCCTATTGTACGTAATGAAATTATTAAAAATGTTAGCTATTCATTTTATATGAATGAATTATCTATAAACGATTTTTACATAGAACCTAAAAAAAGTAATTGTAGAGTTATTGAAGTAATACCTAATGAATTATTAACAAATGAACTTATTACAAAGCTAGATTTTACTATTAATAATGGAATAGATATTCAAAGAGATATATTAAAAATTGCAGTATGCGAAAGACACAATAAAACAAATCATATAGGTATTGGCTTTATTAAAGGTATTGGCATAAAAAAAGGTGCAATTGCTTCATCAGTTGCGCATGATTCACATAATTTAGTTGTAGTAGGTACTAATGATTCTGATATGGTTGTGGCAGGAAATGCAATAAGAAAAATGGGTGGAGGACTTTGTGTTGTTGAAAATGGTAAGGTGATAGCAACAATGTCTTTGCCAATCGCTGGATTGATGACAATGAAGAATGCTTTAGAAATTGCTAAGGAAAATGATGCAGTGAGAAATGCTGCTCATTCTTTAGGCTCAGATAGCAATATTGAGCCATTTATGGTTATGGCCTTTATGGCACTGCCTGTTATTCCACATCTAAAGATTACATCATTAGGTATTGTTGATGTAAATAATCAAAAAATTGTTTCACTTTTTGTCGAAGAAAATATTAGATAAATTATAAAAAAAGATGTATAATATGAGTATGGAGGTTTCGATATGAATAAAAAAGCAATGTATAAATTAAGCTATGGCTTATTTGTTTTAACAACTAAAGAAAATGAAAAGGATAATGGTTGTATAATAAATACAGCAATTCAAGCCGCAAATAATCAATTAAGTATCTGTGTTAATAAAGCAAATTATACACATGATATGATTATGAGAAGCGGAGTGTTTAATGTTTCTATTATTGGTCAAAATGCAAAATTTGATTTATTTAAGCATTTTGGATTCCAATCAGGAAAAGATGTCAATAAATTTGAAAACTATGATGCATGCAAACGTTCTGAAAATGGATTATTATATGTTACAGAAGGAACTAATGCTTACATTTCAGTTAAGATAACTAAAACAGAGGATTTAGATTCGCATACAATGTTTATTGGTCAAATTACGGATATGGATGTTTTAAGCGATATACCATCTGCAACTTATGAATATTATCAGAATAATATTAAACCAAAACCACAGCCTATAGGAAAAACAGAAGATGGTCAAATTGTATGGCGCTGTACAATATGTGGATATGAGTATGTTGGAGAAGAACTACCAGAAGATTTCATTTGTCCATTATGTAAACACCCTGCATCTGATTTTGAAAAAGTAATTAAACCAAAAGAGGTTAAGAAAACATCTAAGTATAAATGTAAGATTTGTGGATACATTCACGAAGGTGAAGAGGCACCTGAAGTATGTCCTTTATGTAAGCAACGTAATGTATTTGAAAAAATAGAAGATACTATTACAAACCCTTATTCAGGTACAGAAACAGAAAAAAATTTAAAGGCTGCTTTTAGTGGCGAATCTGAAGCAAGAAATAAATATACTTATTTTGCATCAATTGCTAAAAAGGAAGGTTATGAACAAATTGCTGCTTTATTCCTTCAAACAGCTGAAAATGAACGTGAACATGCTAAACTATGGTTTGAAGAACTTGGTGGAATTGGTGATACAAGTGCCAATTTAGAACATGCTGCTGATGGTGAAAACTATGAATGGACTGATATGTATGAAGGCTTTGCTAAAACTGCTGAGAAAGAAGGCTTCATTGAACTTGCAGCAAAATTTAGAGCTGTAGCAGCTATAGAAAAGCATCATGAAGAAAGATATCGTGCATTATTAAATAATGTTGAATTAAAACAGGTATTTGAAAAAAGTGAAGTAAAGGTATGGGAATGCCGTAATTGTGGTCACATAGTTGTTGGTACAAAGGCACCAGAAGTATGTCCTGTATGTTTCCACCCTCAAGCTTACTTTGAGGTACATATAGATAATTTTTAATATTGATTGAATAAATAAATCCTCCTTTTGCTAGATTCTTAGTATATAAAATTATAATAAGGAGGATTTTTTGTTGTTAGTGACATTTATATTAACTAATTAATTTACTTTTTATTATTGTTATTTTATGTCGAAAAGTGCTATAATTAAAAAGGAATTCACAATATTATATATTTGAATTTCTATATTAGGAGATATATGACTATGAAAAATAAAGAAATTATAACAATAAGCTTAAAAAAGAACTGGCGTGAGTATGGTTGGTTTCTTCTATTAATATTAGCATTGGAAATATTTATGGTTGCTTACGCATTAAAATCTTTTGATTTTAATGAACCTAGAAGAGTTGCCTATTTTATATCATACCTGTCATTAATCATTCTAACAATAATTTCGCTTTTTATAAATTACTTTTTTATGAAGAAACAAATTCATAAAAATATAACATATTATAATGTTATTATATATTCTTTTGTTTTAATTTTATGGTCAGCTTTAATCTCAGCACTTGATATTATTGGTGGTGGTTATGCCGTTACATATATGACAATTCTTGCTGCTGTAGGTAGTTTAATAGCCTTTCACCCATTGTGTTTTTCGATATATACCATTTTATCTTCGCTTTTTATGATTGTAATTGTAAATATATTTGGTGATAGCAGTTTACATATACCATTTTATCTTAATCACTTTATATTTTTAATTGTTGCTATTACTGTTGAGTTTAGAAATTATCTTTCAACATCAAAACAAATTGCAATGAATGTGCAACTGGAGGAACAAGCTAATAAGGATGGCTTAACTAAAATATTTAATCGTCGTTATTTAGATGATTTTGTGTTTAAACTTTTACAAGATAAAAAAAGCTTTACGTTTGTATTAATTGATGTTGATAATTTTAAAAGTGTTAATGATATTTACGGTCATCAAGAGGGAGATGAATCATTAGTAAATATTGCAAATATATTAAAGAATTATTTTGGCGAAAATGTATTTAGATATGGTGGAGATGAATTTGCGATTATATCATATGAGGATGAAAAAATTGTAAATGAAAAAATTGATTCAGCTAATCAATTATTGCTAAACTGTAAGAAAGATTATGTTATACAGATTTCTGCTGGAATTTATCATAATGCTGATAATGATGATGAGCGTCGTATTTTTGAGTTAGCTGATGAAGCATTATATAAAGCAAAACAATTAGGTAAGGGACGTAGTATTGTCTCAAAATAAAAAGAAAGGAATGTGAGGTTATAAATGATAGAATTAGGTAAAGAGGCTATTGATTTTATATTGCCAGATGAAAATGGTAAGTTGCATAGCTTAAAAGATTATAAAGGTAAAAAAATTGTATTATATTTTTATCCAAAGGATAATACATCAGGATGTACTAATCAAGCATTGGAATTTAAAAGATTATATGAAGAATATAAGAATCTTAATGCTATAATCATTGGTGTTTCAAAGGACTCTATTAAGTCACACACTAATTTTAAAAATAAATATGAACTACCATTTATTTTATTAAGTGATACGGAATTAGATGCAATTAATAAGTATGAAGTATTAAAGGAAAAGTCAATGTATGGAAAGAAATATATGGGTGTTGAACGTTCCACCTTTATTATTGATGAAAATGGCATAATTAGGTCCATACAGAGAAAGGTTAATTCATCAACAAACCCTTCTGATACCTTGTGTTGTTTAAATAAACTATAATATAAAAAATATGCAAATCAAAACTGGATTCTTACTTGTGTCAGGTAAGAGCCAATAACTGATTTGCATATTTTTATGTATAAATTATTACAAACTATCTTTTGATAGCGCATTATATATATTTAAGTTTTTTATTCTTTCTACTCTATTTGAGGTATTGACAAGAAAAAAACAATTACATGACTCCCATACAAATACCCATGAAAATATTTCAATAATACTACAATATATAAAATTAAAATCATTGTATTGCATAATCGAATAAAAAACAAGGAATATTGCACCTATTAATAATAAAATGAGTCCTTTTTTATTTGTCCTTCTAATTTCTATTGTATTTTCTCTAAACATTGAAGCATAGTGAATTTTTAAAAGTCGTTTTATTTTTTCTTGCTCATTTGTATCCATATTTTGAGGATATTTTATTGTAATCCGTTTGCTTAGTTTTTTTTCATTTAATACTCGATAAATTTGGTTGATGTAATCATAAATATTACTATCAAGTAATGTTTTATTGCTATATGGTTGATATATTTCACAATTCGATAGATCAATTGTGATAGTACTATCTTCATTATTTAGATTATAATCTTTAATAAATTCTTTTATTTCATCTTCGCTTTTAATTATTGTATTTTTAATTCCATCCTTATCCATATTTTTCCTCCATATGATTAAATATTTTACCATATTTTTATTGATAGAGTTAAATATTTTTATATTTTATTAAAATAGTTGACAAGTAAACTAAATTATATTATATTATTGATGGTGATTAAAATGGATAACAAATATCGTATGCTAACAAAAATTGTTAGAAATATGAAAATTAAAGAATCAAGAATAGAAGATGGTATTAATGATACTGAATATGAGGCACTAAGATATATTATTAAACATGAAAATTGTATTGCTAAAGATGTATGTGAGCACTTGAATGTAGATAAAAGCTTATTGACTAGAATAATCAAAAAACTAAATGATCATTGTTATATAATTATTATTGAATCAAATGAAGATAAAAGAAAGAAATATCTTCAAGCTACAGAAAAAGGTGTAAATCTAAAAAGATTAACACAGAATTTTGAAATTGAATACTATCAAAGTATTTTTAAGGACGTTAATGAAGAAGAAAAAAAAGTTTTTTTTGAAATACTTGAAAAGGTGTATTTAGAATCTAAAAGATTGAGGAAATTACAATGAAAAGATACGATAAGATATCAACTTACTTTAAAGATAATTTGAATATTGTCATTCCAATGTGTATAACAGCATTATTATTTGATGGGTTAATGTGTTTAATTCCTATTTTAGAAGGCTTAACTATTAATTCATTATATTTAAATGATAGTAATTTAGCTAGAAAATATGTAATATATTTTATTTCCCTAGTGACATTTGTTCAGATAAATAGATTTTTTAAAAGATATTTAGTTAGAATATTTGGAAATAAAATAACTTTAAAAATGAGAAGTGTAAGTTTAAATAATTTATTTCAAAAGGACATAGGTTATTTTATTTCTAACAATGCTGGAGATATATTAAATAGGAATATTACAGACATTTATGATACTTCTGAAGGAATCAGAAAAATGACTACTGAATGCTTTGATACCCTTGTTTTATTAATTGGATATATAATTTCAATGATATTAGTTGATTATCAAATTACATTGATTGTATTATTATTTGCGGCACTATCAATTATTTTTTCTCATTTTATGAAGAAAAAGGTATATAAAACAAATAAAGAATATAAAAAATATTTATCAATAAATAAAAATATTACAATAACTCAATTGAATAATGAATTATACTATCGTGGATTAGGTGTTAATGATAATTATTTTGAGAAATATGAGGAGTCTGTATTAACTTTAAAAAAGAAGAATACTAAAGCCTTATTGTATAAGGGAAGCCTCGAGCCATTATATTCAGCTGTTGCTCTTCTTGGAGTGTTTCCAATTATTTTGATTGGTGGATATAAGGTGATTGATTCAATTTATGAAATTGGTATTTTATCTGCATATTTAACAACATATCTATTAGTTGCGAAAAAAGCATCAAAGGTTGGAAAATTATTTAATGCTTATCAAGGTTTTAAAATATCTTGGGAAAGATGTAGAAAATACCTAAGCATAGAAGAAAGAGATGCTCAAAATATAATATTATCTGATGAAAAATTAGTCTTATCTGATTTTTCATTTCATTATTCAGATTTTAAAATTCCTAATATAAATATTACAGCAAGTACTGGTGATGTTATAGGTATTTGTGGAAAGGTTCATTCTGGTAAATCAACAGTTCTTAAAGCCTTAACAGGAATTTATGGATATGATGGTAGTGCTAAATTAGGTGGATATGAAATAATTGATTTAATAAAGACAAATGAGCAATATATTAGTTTTTGTTCAAATAATAAATCATTATTTTCAGATACTATTAGAAATAATATTGAGTTAAATAAAAATGGTGATTTAGCTAGTGCGATAAAGATATCCAGATTAGATGCTGATTTGGATAGATTAGGTGGCTTAGATTCAATGATTAGCCATACTAATTTAAATATTAGTGGAGGGCAACAAAAGAGAATACAGCTTGCTAGAAGCTGGTTTCCAAAAACAAAACTATTATTATTAGATGATCCATTTAGAAGTGTTAGTCCTAATATGGCCATAGATATAATTAATTTAATTATAGAAAATAATAATAAAATAATATTTTTAGTTTCTAATGATAAAAATATTTTAAAAAAATGTAATAAAATAATTTTTTTAAGTGATTCTACTATTATAGGAGATTATGAAGGTTTACTGAATAGGGAAGATTTTAAAGAAATGATGGAGGTGTAATATGAGCTTTGGTAATACAATAATTAAATATTTTAAAAGTCATAAATTTAGTTTGTTTATTATATTCTCTCTTATTATTTTAGTAACACTAATCTCATTACTTCCTGCTCAAATATTGAGAGTTATTGTAGATGATGTTATTGGTAAAGGTAATAAAAATAAATTATTTATTAGTTCTATAATTTTTGCAATATCATATTTTATGATTGGTATCATTACATTTATAAAGGATTATGTTATGTTATCAACTAGTCAAAGTATTATGTATAATTTACGCTTAAATATGATGAAGCATGTTCATAAATTAAGCTATAAATCACTTGTGAAAAATGATAGTGGAACATTAGAGACATACTTTAACAATGATGTGGATTCGATTAATGAATTATTTACATCTGGTGTAGTTAATATAGCAACTGATTTCTTAAAAATAATAGGAATTGTTGCAACTATTTTCTTATATAGTATTAAATTTGGTTTGATTATATTAATTATATTACCATTTCTAATTTTATTCGTAAATTTTGTAAGAAGAAAGATGCTAAAAGCTCAATTAAAAACAAAATCATTAGAAGGAAATATAAATAAAATATTGTTGGAAAATATTGAAAATATTGAAGAACTAAAGGCAAATAAATCAGAAGCCTATGCAACAAAAAAATACGATGTTATTTTAAATAATCACTTTAAGGCTTCTCAAAATAGTAATTTTTATGATGCAATATTCTCACCAATTATGCAAATGTTAAGAAGCATTGTAATTTGCATAATTCTATTAATATGTGGAATAAATAGTGATATTTTTGGATTATCTATTGGTATGGTTGTATCAGGAATAAGCTTAATAACTGATTTGTTTTCTCCAATTGAAAATCTTGGGATGGAAATACAAACAATTCAAAAAAGTCAAGCTGCAGTTAAAAGAATAAATTCTTTTTTTAAACTAGAAACTGATTTAGAAAAAGAAGATAATAGTAATATAAAGGGTGAAAGTATTATTCTAAAGGATGTAAGCTTTTCTTATGACGATAAATTAGTGATTGAGAATTTTAATTTAAATATATCAAAGAATGATAAAATTATTTTTCAAGGCCCTTCAGGAGTTGGTAAATCAACTTTAATGAAATTAATAATGGGTATTATTAAACCTACTAGTGGAAGCGTAACTATTGATGGAAAGGAATTATTTTTAATAAATGATTTTAATAGAAGAAAATTATTTTCAATTGTTTATCAGGACACATTTTTCAGTGGAGGAAGTATTTATGAAGAAATATCATTATGTGATTCAGCAATAAGTAAGGATGATGTTTATAGGGCTTTAAGACTTGTGGGATTAGATTATATTAAAGACATAGATATTCCTTTGAATGACAAAGAGTATTCATCTGGAGAACTTGCGTTGTTTAATATCGCAAGAGTTGTTTGTAGGGATACACCTATTATTTTTTTAGATGAAATGAACTCTAAAATAGATCCAATAACAAGTGAAGAATTAATTAAATTAATTGATGATTTATGTAAGGATAAAATTGTCATTTCAATAAATCATTATGGAAATATATTAAATAACGCTAAAGTTATTAAATTAAAAGCATTAACATAATTGAATTTTTCTTTATTAGTTATATAATTTATTTAAAAATAGAAATTTTCAAGAGGTTAACGTGGAAAACTATAAAGGTAAAAACTCATTAACAGAATTTAATAAGGTTATAATAAAAAAATATCTTATTAATCTATTATTATTAATACTACTCATTTGTTTATGTTATTTTTTGATTATGCTTTTATTGAAGAGCTATCATATAAATAAAAATGGCGTAATATACTCATTTACAATAATATCTTTAATCTTCACATTCTTATTTAAAAACATTTTTTTAGTTTTTATTGTTATTTTTATAATAAATATAATAAAAAAAATAAAGATTAATTTGTATTATAAAAAAAATGATTTAATAAATATAAGAAGGATAATGGTTGATTATGATTATAAGCTATGGCTAACAGCAGTTAAAGACAGCTTTCACCCAATGAGCTTTCATATTGAGGAAGAATTTTATAAAACTGATATTATTTTCACAAATAGTAGGAAGTACTATCTATTTAATTTAATTAAAATTCCTTCATTACTGAATCCAAATAATTATATAAATAATTATGCAATTATCGGTTTTGATGAAAAAAATAATAAATACATAATAATTGATTATGATAGAATCTAACCTAATGGTTAGATTTTTTTTAAAAACGTTTACTAAAAATGATTAAAAACGTTTACTTAATATATTTAGAATAATTTTAGATATAATAGCATTAGAAAGTATAAGTATTAAATTGGAGGAAGTATGGAAGAGAGAATTTTAACTCCACAGGAAGAAGTGGATGGTTTAGTAAAAAGAGCATTAAAAGCATTAGATGATTATGCTTCATATACTCAGGAACAAATCGATTTTATTGTAGCAAAGGCTTCTGTTGCTGCCCTTGATCAACATGGGGAGCTTGCAAAAGCTGCAATAGAAGAAACAGGGCGTGGTGTTTTTGAGGATAAAGCAACTAAAAATCTTTTTGCTTGTGAATATGTAACAAATAATATGAAAAGATTAAAAACAGTTGGCATTATTAGTGAAGATGATGTTACAGGAATGACAGAAATAGCTGAACCAGTTGGTGTTGTAGCTGGTATTACACCTGTGACAAACCCTACATCAACTGCAATTTTTAAAGCTTTAATTTGTTTAAAAACTCGTAATCCTATTATTTTTGCATTTCATCCAAGTGCTCAAAAATGTAGTGCATTAGCTGCAAAGGTTGTTTATGATGCAGCTGTTGCGGCAGGAGCTCCTAAGGATTGTATTTTATGGATTGAGCATCCATCAATGGATGCCACATCAGCACTTATGAATCATCCAGGTGTTGCTACAATTCTAGCAACAGGTGGTAATGCAATGGTTAGAGCTGCTTATTCATGTGGAAAGCCTGCATTAGGAGTTGGTGCTGGTAATGTGCCTGCTTATTTAGAAAAGTCATGTAATGTTCGTCAGGCTGTAAATGATGTAATAATGTCAAAGGCATTTGATAATGGTATGATTTGTGCATCAGAACAAGCCGCAATTGTTGATCAAGAAATTTATGAAGAAGTAAAAACAGAAATGCAAAAGTATGGTGTATATTTCGTTAATAAGGCTGAAAAGAAAAAACTCGAAGCATATATGTTTGGAGTAAATAATAAAGAAGATTATGCTAATGCAAAGTTAAATCCAGCTATTGTTGGTAAATATGCTACATATATTGCAAAAGAAGCTGGCTTTGAGGTCCCTAGTAATACGGTTATTTTAGCTGTAGAATGTGCATCTGTTGGTGCTTCTGAGCCCTTAACTAGAGAAAAACTATCACCAGTTTTAGCCATTTTAAAATCTACATCAACTGATGAAGGATTATTATTAGCTAAGCAAATGGTTGAATTTAATGGCTTGGGTCATTCTGCTGCTATACATACCGCATCAAAGGAATTGGCTACTAAATTTGGTGATATAATTCCAGCAATTAGAATTATTTGGAATTCACCTTCAACATTTGGTGGAATTGGAAATGTATATAATGCATTTATTCCATCTTTAACATTAGGCTGTGGTTCATATGGTCATAATTCAGTTGCAGGTAATGTTGGACCACTTAATCTATTGAATGTAAAGAAAGTAGGACGTAGAAGAAATAATATGCAATGGTTTAAAATCCCATCAAAGATTTATTTTGAAAGAGATTCAATTGAATACTTACATCAAATGAAGGAAATGAAAAAGGCGCTAATTGTTACTGATCGTTCAATGGTTGAATTAGGTTATGTCAATAAGGTAACTGATCAATTACAATTACGTTCACCTGAGGTTCAATATCAATTATTCTGTGATGTTGAGCCAGACCCATCCATTCAAACTGTTCAAAAGGGAGTTGCGTTAATGCGTTCTTTTGAGCCTGATACAATCATTGCTTTAGGTGGTGGTTCTTCAATGGATGCTGCTAAGGGTATTTGGTTATTTTATGAGCATCCAGAGGTTAACTTTAATGATTTAAAGCAAAAATTTATGGATATTCGTAAACGTGCTTTTCAGTATCCTGAATTAGGTAGAAAGGCTAAATTAGTATGTATCCCAACAACCTCTGGTACTGGTAGTGAGGTTACACCATTTGCTGTTATAACAGATAAGGTTGAACATAAAAAGTATCCATTAACTGATTATTCTTTAACACCTACTGTAGCAATTATCGATCCAGCACTTACAATGTCATTACCAAAATCAATTACTGCAGATACTGGTATGGATGTATTAACACATGCAACTGAAGCTTATGTATCTACTTTAGCATCAGATTTTACTGATGGTTTAGCTATTCAAGCAATAAAAATGGTATTTGAGTATTTAGAGCGCTCTTATAAAAATGGTGCAAATGATCCAGAGGCAAGAGAAAAAATGCACAATGCATCAGCTTTAGCAGGTATGGCATTTGCTAATGCATTCTTAGGTATGAATCATTCAATGGCTCACAAAATTGGTGGAGAATTCCATGTGCCACATGGAAGGGCTAATGCAATTTTATTACCATTTACAATTAGATACAATGGTCAGAAGCCTCAAAAGCTATCAACATGGCCAAAATATAATTATTATCGTGCTGATGAAAGATATGCAGAGCTTGCAAGAGTATTGGGATTACCATGTTCAACAATTGAAGAGGGCGTTGAGTCTTATGCAAAAGCATGTGGTGAGTTAGGCAAAAAAGTTGGAATTAAAATGAATTTTGAATCTCAAGGCTTAGATCGTGATAATTATATGCTTCAGGTCGAAAAGCTAGCATATTTAGCTTATGAGGATCAATGCTCTCCAGCAAATCCAAGAGTTCCTATGGTTGAGGATATGAAGCAAATTTTAATCGCAGCCTTTGATAATAAAGAATTTATTGAGGAATAATATGCTAACTGTAAAACAAAAGGTATATTTAAAATCATTAGCTCAAAGGATTAAGCCAGTTTTTCAAATTGGTAAGGATGGATTAAGTGATAATCTTTTAAATGATGTTTTAAATTATTTAAATAAACATGAATTAATTAAAATATCGATTTTACAAAGCTCTTTAGTTGAGGCATCAGATTGTAAAATCTTCTTTGAGAATGAGGGAATTGAATTTATTCAGCATATAGGAAGATGTATTGTTTTATATAAACAGTCTGATAATGCTAAAAATCCGATTATTTTACCAATTAAATAAATATTAAAAAAGTAAGATACTATAATATATAGTTTTTCTTACTTTTTTTATTTGTACTATAAATTTTTTATTTGGATATAAATAATTCAGGCATATTATATTTTATTTCTTCAGCCTCTTTTATTATAGTTTTTGAATCGCATTTGAATAACTTTGAACTGATTCTTGGGTTTTCTTCATATATTATATATTTTGATCTATTTTTGTAAATATAAATAGAAGCATCTCTTGAAAAACCTGCTTGTTGTAAATATATTTGTAATCCATTTCTAGTTCCATATTCAACAAATTCAAACCAATCATTTGCGAATGCTTCACCATTTGTTTTTTGTTTTTTATATTCATTAGAGAATCTTAAAAAGTAATTAGCTATTTTAAACAAAATAATATTTTCAATTGTATTTAATGTATCTCCAATAATAATATTCTTATGTTCTAAAGAACCATTATAATCTTCAAAAGAATTTCTAATTTCTACACTATGCCTTGGATTTTTCTTTTTGTAATCGATAGAATTTTGTACAATTTCATTTATTGTTTTTCCTTGCATCCATTGCGCTAACACTACTGCATAATATCTTAATTTTCTCAAATCATTTAATGATTTATTTCTACATCCTAAAGTTGTTTTTTCGTATATTTCCCATTTGAATATTGTGCTTAATTCTTGTAAGAAATTATAAATAGAATTAAAATCAAATTCAGTTGGATAGCATAAATCATTATTAGAAATAGCATTTTTGAGCTTAATACTTTGGTCTAATGATACATTAATATCATCATCAATCATATTATAGTTAGTTTTAAACATATTCTTTATAGTAACTAATGTATCCTCATCAATTAAAGATTCAAATTGTTTGTATATATAAGATTTTTTATTAGTTATTATCTCCTTTAGAAGCATTATTGTTGTTTTTCTCATCAATTGATAATTATCATCAGATTGATTTTCAGATGTACTAAGTAATTCAATTGAACCATTTTTCAGCTGTGAAATAATGTATTTTTTTTGATTGTGTGTAATATTATTATGTATTGATAGTGTTTGTTGAGGAACATTTTCTTTAATTCTAATTTCAAAATTATCTCTATCAGTTATATAAAAATCTTTAACAAAAAAAACATTTCCATAAGTAGAATATTTTATTCTACCAACGCGTCCTGATAAGTTCTTTAAATCAACCTCAGTCATTTTTCTTGGACCATTATAACTACTTGTTATAAACAAGTTATCAGCAGGTAGATTAACACCTTCAACCAAAGTACTCGTACAAAAAATTGTTGTGATTTTACCCATTTCGTATAATTTTTCAATTCTTTCTCTTATTGCTGCAGGTATATAACCAATATGATATGCTATACCTTTTTTTATTAGACCTGCTAAAAAATAGTCTTCGTGGATATTATTTCTAATGTCATTTGATAAACTATCTAAAATAGGATCATTTAGACTGCCTAAATTTTGGGAGTATATTCTAGCTTTTTCTATTGCCGAATTCTTTGAACTGCAATATATTAAATTTTGTTTATTTTTACCAAATAAGTTAATCATACTAAATAAGTTATCATTTGGATTTAAATCATATAAGTCAATGAATTTATCAGAATGAGTATTATATACAGATAATGTTCTATTCTTTAAATCAATTAAATACTTGATTTGAGCTACTGGTGAATAGGTCGTAGTTAATACATGATTCAATGGATTATTAAATTTAGGCAATAATTTTAAATATACCTCTGGATTCGGAATGTTAGGAGAAGCGAATGTAATTTTTACATTATCATTTTTATTAATAAGCATAGATATGACCTTATAATAAAAAGAACTTCGACCATCGTTTTCTGACATTTTATGTGCTTCATCTATAAATAAATGATGAATAGGTATATTATATTGAATTAAAAAATAAAGTAGTCTCTCAGGTGTAAATATTAATATATAATTATGAGTCTCCTTTAGTGCAATTGAATGAATGTTTGTTACAATTCTATAGTTTTTATCTTCTAATTTTTCTTTAAGCATATTAATAAAATCACTTTTTATTTCATTAATTAGTGCTTTTGTTGGTACAATTAAACAATAATTTTCATTTGAATCGTTTATTAAATTATT
>JBJEFS010000144.1:0-1731 GCA_051874325.1 Anaeroplasma sp. | reverse complement strand
CAAAAACGCTTATCATCCCAATGTTTAGAAAAATCTAAATATGGAACAAATTGCCATGGAACTCTTTGATTAATTCTTATAATATTTGCAAAATAACGCATTGCTTTAAGATTTAAAAAATTAAAACAATTTTTTACTTCTTTATCATTATTAAAAAATAATACTTTATTTGTATTTGTTTCTCTTTTAGTAGTAAATAATTCAAAATTATCACTAATCCATGCAGAAGTATCACCATAATGTGAATTTATAATTCCAAAATAATTTGATTTATATTTACCTCTATATCCTTCTTCAGTTGCAACATCCATAAATGTTATATCATTTTTAGAAATAAATTTATTTACTAAACTATTATTCTGTGCGAAATCATATTTAAAACCACCGTTTGAAATTTTATAAATTCCTAAATCACCGAAACTTATATTGAATAATTTATTTGCAACTTCAGATTTTACAATTTCAATATCATCAATTTTCTTAGAAATACTATTTTCAAATTTAATATAATCACTATTTGATTTTAATTTTGCAAGAGGATCCTGCAACCATCTAATAGGAGATATATCAATAACTTCTTTAGAATTTGGAATAACATGTTCCATTATTTCTAAATGTAAACTTCCATCATAAGGTGGGTTCATTATTGCTACATCAAATTTAAACATACTCCTTCATTGTATTCAAAATAGTTTCCCATTCGGAACCAGGTTCAGCATGGTCATCATCAATATAACCAGTGATATTGAAATATTCACAAAAACGTTTGTCATCCCAAGGTTTAGAATAATCAGCCATGTAAGGAGCAAGTTTAATTCCATCTAAATACACACAAAATTTAAAAAATTTTGTAAATCCACTTTTAAATAAATTTTTTCTGACAATTTCTTTTTGACAATTTAAATATTTAGTGTGACCTACAGAATTAGTTTTACAAGCATAATCATACGATTTAGCTGTTCCTTCAAAATTGCTTGATGGATCCCAATGACAGCCAACAAAATATCTTAATGAAAATTTATTTGGTTCTTTTACTAAATGCGATTTAATATAGTCAGGTATATGTTCTTTAATTTTTACATATAAATCATAATTTTTAACTAAATGTAAAAAATCAGTATATTTATTTGAAATTTTATTTTGTTTAATATCAGTTATACATCCATCTGTCCATTGTTTAGTCCCAAAAATTTCATTGAATTTGTCATGTTCAATTAATTCAATGCTTGTTACACCAAAAGGTAAATTAATTTGGTTTTTTATTTTATTTTGGTACTTATCTGCTGGATGAATACAAATTGTTCTATTAGATTGTTCTTTGACATATTCTAAAATCATCATGTGCAGACCATGATCATAAGGCGGGTTCATAATCGCTACATCAAATTTAGGCATACTCCTTCATTGTATTCAAAATAGTTTCCCATTCTGACCCTGGTTCAGCATGTTCATCATCAATATAACCTGTAATATTGAAGAACTCACAAAAACGTTTGTCATCCCATGGCTGAGTGTAATCTACCATTCTAAATAAATAATTTTGTTCTTTATAATCACCTGGAACAATAAAATAATAATAAAACCAATCCATGAATGTAGTGTGTAGACTATTAACAAAGTTTGTTTTTTCTTGTTCACTGTTAAACTTAAAATAAGAGCAACCCTTTTTAATTTTATCTTCATCTTGAATTACACAAGCATCAAAACAATTTTTGCCTTTACGCCAAGTAT
>JBJEFS010000143.1:0-7024 GCA_051874325.1 Anaeroplasma sp. | reverse complement strand
TTTTATTATACCCTTTTTGTGGCTTATTTAATTTTGGGGAAACACAAACTAAATTGCAATAGTAAAAATATTCGCAAAAGTTGTAATGAGGTCATATTTTTGGTATAATTAATTGTTAATATACTATTAACAGGGAGAAAATAAGTATTTGAGGAGTAGATTTATGCCTAATTTATATGTTGTGGGAGATTCAACTTTAGCTGAATTTCAAGACAGAAGCTATTTTTATCCAAGATATGGATATGCAACACAATTAAATAAATATTTTGATATTAAAATTATTAATTTAGCATTATCAGGTAGAAGTTCTAAAAGCTTTATCTTGGAAAAAAATTACAAGATTCTTTTAGATTCAATTAGGGAAAGTGATTATGTATTAATTGGATTTGGTCATAATGATGAAAAGGATGATGATTTCATTAGATTTACTGATGCTTCATTACCTATTAATGATTCAAATTCTTTTCAGTATACTTTATATAATTACTATATTAAACCATGTATGAAGGTTGGAGCAATTCCAATTCTTGCTACGCCAATTGTTAGATTGACAAATGGTAGTTATACAGGTCAAAATATTCATATAACTAAGCATGGAGATTATTCAAAAAGTATTATTGAACTGGGAGAGTTATTTAATGTTACTACAGTTGATTTAACAACTCCTACCAAAAATGAATTTGAGATTATTGGCTATGATAAAGCTTGTTTTCATCATGCGATGTCATCTGCAATAAAAAAAGATAATAAAATTATTGCGGATGTTACTACTGTTGACAAAGCTCATTTGAATGTATTTGGTGCTAATTTTACAGCTTATATATTTGCTGAAGGCATTAAAAATAGTAATTCTTCATTAAAGGAATATTTAAAAAAAGATTATTACAAACCAATAATGGAAAAAGATTTATACTCAAATAAAAATTATAAATATATTGAATATGCTAGTCCTAATTTATTATCATATAATCCAATAACAAATTTAAAATGTAATTCTAAAGGATGGTATGGTACTGCATTTGGCGAATTAGGAGTTGATCCAAATAATGAGGATGCTTGTATATATGCTAAAGAAATTAAACCAATGGAATTCTTAGTTGGTTGTGAAAATAATGATGGAAAAATTCATGCTTCATGTGATGCGTTTGCCTATGTATTTAATCAAATATCAATAAATGATAATTTTGAATTTAGGGCTCATGGTAAAGCTATATCACAAACAGATGTTAAACAAGCAGGGTTTGGAGTAATGCTTAGAGATGATTGTTATATAAATCAAGACGGACAATCATTAGTTGCGACAAATTATATTGCAGATGGACTATTAACTACAGATAATTCAACATTTATTATCTTTAGTAGAGAAACCACTACTGAACAAGTTAAGGGACCAAACGTTATTAATAATCATTATCAGTCAGGTGATGAAATTGATTGTTTTGTCCAAAGAATAGGGCAAAGGGTAAGTGTTTCTATTTTATTTAATAATCAGAGATATACTAAAGATTATTATGATTTTGATTTAAAATCAAAGGATTTAAATTATTTATATATTGGCATGTATGCAACACGAGGAACAGTTGCGTTATTTACTAATGTTAGTTTATTAATTACAGGAAAAGCAAAGGAGGCTTAATATGAAACTACAGTATTGTATTTTAAAGGCTACATTTAATACTAAATACAATATTGTAGTTTATAAAAATGCTTTATATAACGATTTATTAATTTTTGATTTAATAGCTAAGTTAACAAAAATATTAGATAATTTAGATTTTATTGATTCAAAAAGCTGTTGTTGCTTTAAAATTGATGAATTAAATGTTTTTAATATTATTTCAAATGAAGTAAATGAGCTTATTATTTACTCTTATTTTTTAAATAATGATATTAATCCAATTAGCTTATTGTCTATAAATAATCTCAATTTGGATAAATTAAATTTATTAAAATTCTCTCAATCAGAAATAAACTTTTATATTAATAGTGATAATGAAAGTAATATTAAAGCATTTATTCAAGCGATAATTGATGGAAATAAAATATTTTTTAAAGCAGATTTAAATACAGGCTTATTTTTGTATAGATTAGCCTATACATTGTTACCAAATAAATACATTAATAGGATAAGCTTTGGCTTTGGAAAATGTTTTGATATTAATTATTTAATTAATAGTAAGTTTGATGAAGAATTTAATGGTTTATATTTTAATTTTTATATAAATGATTATCCATATATTTCTATATGTGAATATGTAAATTGTTTATTTAGTAAATTAAATGATTCATTAATATCAGCAATAGAGTATAAAAATTTAGTAGATAAATTATTAGCTAATGATTTAAGCTTATCTGATATAGATTTAATTTATTTAATGGAAGGTAAAATAGATCGTTTCAAGGATACATTTTTATTAGCTAACGCATTAAATAAGATTAGTTCTATTGATTTTGATCAGAATAATTTAGCTATAATAATATTTAAAAATATTAATAGATTTGAAATAAATAGCTATATAATTGATATCTATAAATATATATTTAAGAATAGTGCTTTAAAAAAAGATATTATCGAATTATTTTTTTTACAGTTGGATTCCTATCTTAATGTAAATTTAGAATATAATGAATATATAAAAGAATTTGAAAGAATAGTACCATTTGATAGCTATTTATACATAGATTATTTAAAGGAAAGAGGCGGTTATAAGGAAGTAATAGACAATGCAAATAGCTTTAATAAACTATATTTATTATTAGACTTAACAATAAAATATATAATTAAAAATAATAAAGCAATTGTGCCTAATGATGATTTATTATATTTTATTTTTAACTCATTAAAGACTAAAAATTGGATACAATTAGATATTTATGAAAAGAGGATAAAATCTTTAAATTCTAAAGCATTTGGTAGGCTAGTATTTATAATTATTGATAAATTAGAAAAAGAATATAATGGAATTAATAATTATTATTCTTCTTTAATTGATTCATTTAAAGCCTTAGAATATATTTCATATCTTGATTCTATATATTTATATCAAAAGCTTTATTCTAGGGTAGATAGAAAAGAATATATTAAAATATTTAAGCAAAGAAGAGATATAAAAACTGAATATTATGAAAATTTATTGTCTTTATTTCAAAAGCATAGATTTAATGAATTTTTAGATAAATATAATAACTATGAAATTACTCTCATTAATAATATAACCTTTGTTGACTTGGAAAGGATTTATAAAGCTTTTTATTTAGATAAATATAAAAATGATAATGGTATATTTATTTCTAAGATAATGGAATATCTTGAAGCTTCAGATGAAAAAGATTTAATTAATAATGCAATTGATATTTATAATAGATTTTATAAGAGTTTAAATATTAATTATAAGGATGTTTATGATTCAATTAGAAAAATAAATGATTTTATCTATAAAAAACCATATTTATTATTAGAAAATGATTCAAAGTATTATATATTTTTAAATGAATTAAATAATATTTTACATAATAGAAAGTATATAAATAATCAATATTTTAATTTAATTGAGCTAGGTATAAGAATTAAAAGTGCTTATTTGAATAAAGATTCTTCATTAATTAAGGATGTTATAAGCAATAATTATTTTGTAGATTATAATGAAGATATGATTCGATATTTTGTTGCCTTTTATTTGAAATATCTATTTATTGTTTTTAATTATTTAGATGATTTAGATTATATAAATAATTTTATTATATTTGATTTTTTTGTAAATGATAGGGGATTTACAAAAGTAATCTTAAAGGCTTTTGATGATATTAATTATAACGAAGGCTTTATATTTAAATACCTTGTTATGGCAATAAATAATAATAATGATAAATATATGAGAATTCTAAAATTATTATTTGATAATATATCTAATGAAACATTAAAAAAATATTTTGTTGACTATTTAAAATGTTTAGATGATATTGAATGGATTAGCTCTATTCATAAGGATAATATAAGATACTTTTTAAATAATTATATAAAATATGAATTTAAATTTAGACAGAGAGTATACGTTAAGAAAAAGATGAAGGGTTAAGCTTATGAAGGAAGAGATTAAAAAGCCAAAATGGTACCTTAGAATATTATTGCATATTGTATCTAGGGCGTTAATATTTGGTAAGAAAGTAAAGGTTGAAAGAATTAATTGTGAGCAATTAAAGTGGCCATATTTATTAATTGCATCTCATGCATCATTTTTAGATTTTGCTATGAATGCTAAGGTAACATTTCCACATAATACTAACTATATTACCTCAATTGAAGAGTTTGTAGGAAGAGAATGGCTAATGAAAGGAATAGGTTGTTTTCCCAAGAGAAAATTTACTAAAGATGGCACTATTGTAGAAAATGTTTTAACTTGTTTAAATGATAGAAGAAATACAGTAACAATTTATCCAGAGGCCAGATACTCTATTATTGGATGTAATGAAAGAATTGATAAAAGTATGGGTAAATTGGCTAAAATATCAAAGGTGCCAGTGGTGGTATTATTAACTCATGGTAATTTTTTACATCAACCTCAATGGGATAAAAAGCATAAAAGAATTAAAAAATTTGAAGTTAGCTTGAAGTGTATAGTTAATGAAGAAGAGATTAAAACACTATCAGCCTTAGAAATACAAAGAAGAATTGAAAATGAATTTAAATATGATGATTATCAATGGCAATATGATAATAAAATAATTACTAAATCAAAACATAGAGCTAATAATTTACATCGTGTGCTATATAAATGTCCACATTGTGGGTGTGACTATACAATGACTAGTAAGCTAGATAAATTATGGTGTACAAGCTGTGGAGTAAGCTATAATGTCAATCAGTATGAAAGACTAGAATGTGAAAATAGTGAAGCTAAGTTTGTACATATACCTGATTGGTATAATTGGGAAAGATCTGAGGTAAGAAAAGAGATTGAAAATGAAGAATATCAATTCATTGATACTGTTAGAATTGAAAGGCTAGATAATTTAAAGAAGGGATTTAAAAGCCTTGGTCATATAACATTTAAACATGATTTAGAAGGTATTCATTTGTATGGTACTTTAGATGACAATGAAGAATTTAAATTTGATAATGCACCAATAAATACACCATCTATTCATATTGAGTATGATTTTAAGAAAAAAGGAACTATTAATAAAGGTCAAGCAATAGATATAAACGATATTGAAAATACTTGGTTTATCTATCCTCAAACAGATAAATGTGTTTTAACAAAGCTTCATTTGGCAGTTGAGGAATTGTATGATATTGCAGCTTCTAAGCAGAAAGGAAGAAGATTAATATGAGTGATACAATAAAAGTAAAATGTGGTTTATGTGGTAAAGTAACTCAACAAAAGGCTCATCAATATAATGTAACATTTGGAGCTTGTGATTTAGATACACGACCAGCTCCACCATTAAGATATCAGTTAGGAGAAGAATTGCAGGTATGTCCACATTGTGGATATGTGGCTGAAGATTTAACTGAAAAAATAAGAGGAGGAAAGGATATTGTTCTTTTAGATGATTATATTAGTCTAAGTAAACAAAAGTATCCTGAGGAGGTTGAAAATTATTGTAAAGCTGCCTTTATTACCAAAAATGAGGAAAGTAAATTTTATTATTATTTAAGCTGTGCTTGGATTTATGATGATAAGGATAATGAAGATTTGGCTTGTAATTTTAGGAATAAAGCTCTTGAAATAGCTGAAGGAATAAAGGATAAGTCAGTTGAGTTTAAATTAATTATGGTTGATTTATTTAGAAGAACTAAAAGATTTGGTGAAGCTAAGGATTTTGCATCTAAAATTAATGATGAATTAACTGATCAATATAAAGCAATTTTAAAATTACAAAATTATTTGATTGATAAAAAAATTGCATTATGCTATAACTTAAAAGAAGCTATAGAATTTAACAAATAGGAAGTGTATAAAGATGAAAAAATATAGAGCAATTAAAATAATATCAATTGTTATTGGTGTTATTATTGCATTTTTTGTAATTGTTAATGCTATACCACCAAAGGCAGCTGTAGAAGATAATCCTTTTATTGCAACTGAAGGAACAATGTTATGTGCTCATAGAGGTGGAGCAACACAAAATCCAGAAAATACAATGAAAGCATATAAATCAGCAGTTAATGAATATCATGCTGATATTTTAGAAACTGATTTATGGATGACTAAGGATAATCATCTAGTTTTAAATCATGATGGTAAGTTAAATAGAACAACAGATATTGCTTTATTTGAAGGTGTAAATTATGATGAAAATAAAGAATATCGCATTGAAGATTACACCTTAGAAGAATTGAAAAAATTTAATTTTGGTTATCAATTTGAGATAAATGGTAAAAGACCATATCAAAATTTAGTTTCTATAGATGATGTAGATCGTAATCAAATTATTCATGACAATGATTTAGGGATTACAGAATTTAAAGATTTTCTTGAATTTTTTTATCAGAATCATAAGGATTTATTATTTATTATAGAAATAAAAAATCCTGGTGAAAAGGGTAAGGAAGCAGCCGATATTATTGCTGATTTGTTAATTAATAAATACCCAGAATACCAAAATAGAGTAGTTATTGGAACATTTAATGATGAAATTGAGAGCTACCTTAAGGATAATTATCCGGTTTTATTGAGAGGAGCATCTCCAGCAGTAGCAACAAAATTTATTGTAACACAACTATTACATGTTAATATTTTTGATAATTCTACTATTGCTTGTTTACAATTACCAATGAAGCAATCTGGATTAAACTTAACATGGAAAACATATATTAATAGAGCTCACAGAAGAAATATAGCTGTTCAGTATTGGACAATTAATGATGCAGATGATATGCGTAAATTAATTGGCAATGGTGCTGATGCAATAATGAGTGATGATATTGCGTTGCTTAGAAGTGTGTTAAATGAATATAAGAAGTAAAAGACATCAAAAAAATGCAACGAATAACTAATCGTTGCAAATGGATTAAAATAGG
>JBJEFS010000142.1:0-1748 GCA_051874325.1 Anaeroplasma sp. | reverse complement strand
TGAACTGCCCCTTGTCAAGTAGACATGGTGTATAAAAAATAATTAAAAGTAAATAAAGTTACAATTGGCATGATATCTGACCTCGTTAGGTGTCATGCCTTTTAAATTTTTTTGAAGTCTATAATTATTATAAAAGAAAATATATTCTTCAATTTTGTTTCTTAATGCTTGTTCATCGTTAAACTTTAATCCATAAAATGATTCTGATTTTAGTGTTCCCCAAAAGCCTTCCATAGGACCATTATCAATACACTTACCAACTCTAGACATTGATTGAATCATACCTGCTTCATCTAATTTGAATTTAAATTGTTTTGATGTGTATTGAAAACCTCTATCACTATGAAATATTGGTTTAGCACCAGGATTAGCTTCTAAGGCTTTATCAAAGGTGTCAAATACTAATTTATTATTGTTTGAATTACTAAATACATATGAAACAATAGATCTATCAAATAAATCTATAATTGCTGATAAATATAATTTTTGTTTTTGTCCTGGAACCTTAAATTCAGTGACGTCAGTACACCATTTCTGGTTTGGATACTCTGCTATAAAATTTCTAGCCAATATGTTTTCTCCAACCTGTTCAGGTTTAGCCTTAACATAGTTGGATTTTTTTCTTCTTATACGAGCGTGTACCCTCATAACCTTCATTAATCTATGAATATAATTTTCACTATAATTAGTATTATTAAAGTAGTTAATATAATCAGTCATTCTACGATACCCTAAAATACCGTCATAAGACTCGTTATATTCTATTATTATAGCTGCTAGTTCATTATCTTGCTTTTCTTTATTTGGAATCTTACGATTTAACCATTTGTAATAAGAGGAACGTGCTATTTCTAATGTTTTACATAAAAAATCGATGGTAAAGCCATTTTTCTTATGTAATTCAGTTATCGTTTCGTATTTGTCCTCTTGTTTAACAAGCGAGAATCTCTTTCCATTCGTTCTTGTATTTCGATGTTTTTTTTTAATACTTCAATAACCATATCCTTACGCTTAAGTTCATTCTTAAGTTTTTCTATTTCCATTGCTTGTTTTTCGTCAAGCGTTAATTCTTTTCCAGGTACATTAGAAGAAGGACGTCCACGTCTGTCTGTTAGTCCATTTTCACCACGTTCATTGTATTTAGAAACCCATTGGTATACACTCATATAAGGTACTGTATATTTATCTGCAGCTTCTTTAACACTATTCGTTAATGCATAATTAACTATCTCTAATCTTTCTTCAAATGTAGTCTTTCTAGATTTCATGGTATAGACATCCCCTTTTGGATCATAATCTTTAATTTCTATACCTTCATTATACTTTTTTACCCATTTAATTACAATTGACTTAGACCGAATATTGTATTTGTTCGCTAACTCTCCAAATGAATCTTTACCAGCTAAATATTCTTTCACTATCTTTTCTTTTAATTCTTTGGAATATGATTTATTAGTACTAGACTCATTAAATACAGAATCTCCTAAAGCTTCATATTGCCTTACCCATGTTAGAATAGGACTACAATGGTTGTTTGGAATATTATATATATTTGCCAGATGAGATATACTTTCACCTTTTAAGTATTTCTTTACAATTTCAATTTTTAACTCTTTACTATATTTTGTTTTTCGTCCCATAAAAAAATACCTCCAAAGTAGACTTAATAATTTCGAGGTCGCGAATCCCCATGGGGATTGTTATTCCTTTTAATTATTTTATTTGTCTACTTTAGAAGTATCATATCA
>JBJEFS010000141.1:0-1751 GCA_051874325.1 Anaeroplasma sp. | reverse complement strand
TTTAAAATCAAATTTCCATTTAATGGTTTAATCATTTAAATTCCTCCCTTTTATTTTTATGAATAATATCGATGTTTTAGCACTCTTGTACTTCAAGTGCTAATTGTATTATAAATCCAATTTTAGCAGTGTCAATAATTGAGTGCTAAAAATTATTACATTATATTGCTTATGTCAAAAAATTTGATTTCAAATTGTATTATAAAATCAAGCACTAAAAATTATAAAAAAAACTTGATATTTATCATATCAAGTCTAAGTTCCCTGAGGCTACCCCCATTTATTGGAGTGTGTGTTCAATTAAGTAACACCATTATAATTGACTAAAATACTTTTGTCGATATTGAACCGGTGATAAACCTAATCGATTAACAATTCTTTTTTCGTTATAATATTTAATATATTTAATTATTGCGCTTTGTAATTCTTCTAAAGATTTGTATGAATCCTCCTTTCCATAATACATTTCTTCTTTCATTCTTCCAAAAAAGTTTTCTGTTGGTGAATTATCTAAGCAATTACCTTTTCTTGACATGCTTTGAATAATATCATGTTCTATTAATGTTTTTTGATAAATTGGCAACTGATACTGGAATCCTTGATCAGAATGTAGAATTGTTCCTTTTATCTTATCTCCATACATTTCAAACATGTTATTTAGCATATTCCTAACTTGTGCATAATTCGGATTCTCACTTAGACAATAACTTAGAATTTCCCTTGTATGAAAATCAATTATTGGTGACAAATATAGTTTTCCAAATTTCGTAATAAAAACAGTGACATCCGTTCCTAATTTTTCGTATGGTCTAGTTGTTTCAAAATTTCTAACTTCAAATATCTTTCCATTTTTTTCTTCTTTTTCCAATAATTGATTCTTACATATCTTGCCAATCTCTCCCTTATACGAACGATACTTATTACTTTGAGGTCTTGCTTTTATCCCAAGCTCTTTCATTATACGTTCTACACGCTTTTTATTGACATTAAAACCTATATTACGTAATTCTTGAGTGATTCTAGGAACTCCATATTTCTCATAGTTATCCTTAAATATCTTCATTACTATACTTTTCAGTGCTTTATCTTTATTTTCTTTATCATTCATATGCTTTAAGACATAATGATAAGTGGAATTTGCAATTCCTGCTATTTTTAATAATATTGATAATTTATATTTTTTCCCTAATTCATAAATAGTTTTTACTATTTCTTTAATTGTTTCTTTTTTTGAATTAGGGAATACAATTTTTTTAGATATTCATTCTCCGCTTCCAAATATTCTAATCTTTCTTTTGTTTTCTTATTTGCTTCTATAATTTCACGCTGTTTATTAGTAACATAATGGCTCCTACTATGTGTATCTTTAATTGAAGCTTCTCCTTCGTTTTTATATTTTGTGACCCAATCATGCACTATTTTTGGATCTGTTAACATCAAGTCAAGTGAAACTTGACGATATGTTTCTCCGTTACGCAATACTCGATCGATTGCCTTTAACTTCATTTCACGAGTATATTTCTTCCTTTGTCCATGATTTTCAAAAGCCTTATCTCCATATCTTTTGTACAATGCACAGTAATATTTAAAATTAGATAAATCATATTTGTATTTAGCTCGTATTTCATGTAAAGGAACTCCATTATCAACATGTTCTTTTGCTAATTTTAACTTTTCTTTAATTGTTAAATTCATAATAAAACCCCCATCTATTGTAACATTTTCTTGTCCAATAAATGGGGGTAATTTCA
>JBJEFS010000140.1:0-1752 GCA_051874325.1 Anaeroplasma sp. | reverse complement strand
TTAAATGTTAAATTATCAAATGACATATTAAATGTAACATTGTTTAACTTCATATTGTTAGCTAAAATAATTGATGACATATTAGTAGATGCATGTTCAAAATATCCCTTGGTTATTTTAAAATCAAAAGTTATTAATTTATCCTTCCAATAGTATTCATTACTATTAAATTCAAAAAAATGATTAGATGCACCGCTTATTCCATAAAATTTTCCACCATCTATTGTTAACTTGTAATGCATACCAGTATTTGAGGTGTTATATTGATAAACAAAAATAGGTTTAATTCCTAAATTAATCGTTCCTGTTTGAGATGCACTAGTGTCTGTTATAGTTAAACTGCCTGAAGTAAAATTCTCAATTCCATTACTTCCATAGACAATTTGCATATCAGAGTTATCATTAGTTATGTCTAATGTATACCCATTTAGGTCAAGTGTAAAATTATTAATAACAGATATAATCATACTAGATGAAGCAGGAATTGCAATATCTGCTCCTAATTTTACTTCCGTTATGCTAGTATCAGTTATACCATCATTATGACCATTAACTGCTTCTTTAAGTTCATCATATGTTGTTACGGTTACTGATGCGGCTTCTACCTTATTCATTCCTATAAGCATAAATGCTATAAATAGAAAACCTAAAATAATTAAATGTTTTTTCTTTAATTTAAACATTTTTCTTTTTCTCCTTTCAAAATTTGTGAATTTATCACAATATATATTTAATTTTTAATGTTTTCTTAATAATAAATATAAATTTCTTTTGTGTTATTATTTCCGTAAGTATTTTTATTAGAAAACAATTCTATTTAAAAACTGTTTTCACCTCCAATATAATAAAATAGACTAATCCTTTTATTTTTATATCATATATAAAATAAAATAACAATGTCCCTAAGGTGCAAATTTTTGACTTTTTTTGCCCCAAAAGTGCAAATCCATTTTTTCTACATATATTCTTTTCTTTTTATGTATTTTGTGATAAACTAGATATATCATTGATAGGAGGTGTTTTTTTGTATAATATTATTGTAATAGATGATCATCAAATGTTAAGAGATATGATTTCCGAAACGCTAAATTCCCAAGATGATTTAAATGTTGTCGCAACTGCTGGAAATGCTAAAGATTCTCTTGAGCTATGTAAAAAATTGAATCCAGATTTAGTATTAATGGATGTATGTACTGAAAATAATTCAAATGGAATTGCATATTCTAAACTTTTAAAAAAACAGTTTCCTAATGTAAAAGTTATTATTATGACAGGTATTTTGGATTTGAATTTTATAAATGATGCAAAAGAGGCTGGAGTTGACAGTTTTATATACAAAAATATTAGTAAAGACTCCCTTATTATGACTATAAAAAATACTTTAGATGGATATTCTATGTATCCTAATGATAAAAATAATTTGTCAAAAAATAATATATTATCTGACTTAACTGATGTTGAATTAAAAGTTCTAACTTTATATTGTAAATTATTAGATAGAGATGAAGTAGCAAATAAACTTGGAATATCTACAAGAACAGTAAAATCTTATATTTCCTCTATTTATTCAAAAACAGGTTATGATAATTTGGCTAAACTTTCTATCTTTTGTGTATCTAACGGATTAATTGTTCCTAACCTTGAATCGCCTGAAGAATAAGCTAAAAAATAACTGCTAACAATAGCAGTTATTTTTTATTGATACATTAACCGAAAATTGTGGAACTGTTGAAACATAAAAGTACCCTTTTA
>JBJEFS010000139.1:0-1780 GCA_051874325.1 Anaeroplasma sp. | reverse complement strand
TACATACCATAAATAATTTAATTTTATTTTAATTTACGACTGAACTGTAACATTATTTCTTTATTATGTGGAGGAATTATTGCTTTTATTGTTGTTTTTATTAAAGAGTTTTTAAGTAATAAATATAAAAATAAAAATGAAATAGAAAACACAATCAATGAAAAAATTCTTGCAGTTTTTAGAAATGACAAAAAAAATAAAGAAAAAGAAGTTGTAGAATTAGTTTCTAATGACATGCAATCATTAGAACCATATAATAAATTAGCTACTAATATTAAGTATAATAATTTAGAAAATCCTTATAAAGCAATTTTAATTACATCAACAGTAATGGATGAACTAAAGTCAACGATTTGTTGTAATTTAGCTTATTCTTTAGCAATAAATAAAAAGAAGGTTTGTGTAGTCGATTTAGATTTAAGAAAACCAGTTATGCATAAAGCATTTAAAATTTCTAAAGAAAATGGTATAGTAGAATACGTTGATGGAAGTATCACAAAGGAAGAATTAATTAAGCATACTGAAAGTGGTGTAGATGTTATTACAGCAGGTAAAAATGCCTTTAATACATTAGTTATTCTCGAACATAGTAAATTAAAAACACTTATTGAGGAGTTAAAAAAAGAATATGATTATGTGTTATTAGATACTACTCCTGTTGTTGCGACAGATTGCTTAGTAGCTGCAAAATTGGCAGATGGAATTATTTATAATATTGCAATAAATACAGCAAAGAAAAAGAATATTCAAGAATCAATTAAGACTGTAAAAACAATAGGAAATACTATAATTGGTATTGTAGTTACAAAAGCATATTTAGATAGTAATGACAAGTATTATTACAATTATTATAAATCTAATGATTGATTTCTAATTTTATAGCTAAAAAATAATATTCCCGCTTTATAAACGGGAATATTATTTTATTAATAATTAAAATAAATCTTTTTTATCAATTGATAATTTATTTGGAATGATTGTCCTATCTAGCCAATGAGTATTAGATTCAGTAACTGTTTGAAGAAATGTGTATCTAACATATTTCATTCTATTCACAACAATTCCATTTTCTTCAACCTTTATGTATATGCCTTCCATATTATTAGAATTATCTGTTTCAATTAAGATTTTTTCTTGATCATAGCCACATTTTAAAGCTTCATTTTTTAGGTTTTTTATATGCTCATCTGTAATGAAATTAGATTTTCCAAGATGGCTAATTATACTATTAATGTTTTTATAGACTCCTTTACCTAGTACTGGAACACTTACAACACATGAGCCATTTAGCATTTCGTGCCTTCTATTTGTATCTAAAAAAACACTTTTTTCTCTATCAAAAATATCAAATTCTAAGAAATAATGTGGCAATGCATCATAGTAAACTGTATGCTTTGCATAAAGCCATTCGCCATACATAATATATCTAGTTCCTAAGATTTTATAAAGCTCGTCTTTATGAATGATTGCCCAGTTTTTTAGTAAGTCATAATGTCTTTCTCTATATCCACCTGTAAGATAATGACCTCTACTTTGAAGTAGCAGATTGGCATCTTTATTAAATGATATAGCCGTATTAGCACCATCAACCTTTTCTTCAATGACAATATGTTTACCTAATATTTCTGATGCAGGAATTTGAGTTAAATCTTCATCTCCTTCCTGCAGTCTTGAGCCAACAAGATGATGAGTTCTTGGATATTTAATTAATACGCACATTTTATCACCGTAACAAAAAGTATAGTAAACTATAGAAATTCACATACTTCAGCCCTTACGG
>JBJEFS010000138.1:0-7289 GCA_051874325.1 Anaeroplasma sp. | reverse complement strand
TTTGCTTTGTTCAATATACAAAAATTGAAATGGGGTAGCTCCCGATTCAACGGATATTTATTTGTCGCTATAGAGAAGAAAGCATACCAAAACTGTACGCTTAATTAAATTAAACAAAAAATTATTTAAATGATTTAATTATATATTTTGAAATAAAAGATATTTTTTTTAGACTTGAAGAATATTTTAGTAATCTAGTTTTTAATTCGTTGACATCCTCAAATGTATCCCCTATTATATCAACAATATTATCTATATCTTTTTCATAAATTCCTATATCAAACAAGGCTTTCTTCAATGGCGATTTTGTAAAATATAAAATATCAATTGGATTAAGTACCTTCTTTTTTAACAATTCAATAAGACTATTGTCTATTTTTCTTTTTTCCATAAAATAGCATATTACATAACACCTATTATAAAATCTATGTTCAATATAACTTGTTTTATAATTTATTACGATGGAAATCAAATCATCAATCCCTAAAGAAAGTTTTTTTGTTTTACAATAATTAAATGACTCATCAACTATTGATTTAATACTAGGTCTATTAAGATTAATCAACTTATTAAGGATATATGTTTTAATTCCGAAATTAAATTGATTTTCACCAACAGTGCATATTCTATTAAGTATTTCTAATAGATAATATCTTCCTCTCATATCATTATTTTTTAAAATCATCAATTCTTGGATTAATCTATTTTCATAATTAATATATTCTTTATATAATTCTATACAACTATCAATTCTTATTCTTGTACCTATGTTTTTTATGTACTGTTCATTGGTTATTCCTAATGAATTATAAAACATTTCAACATCTTTATGTCTTTTTGCAATGCCTAATTGAACATCTATGTCCTTAGAATCATCTAAAATTTCAAATTTAATCTTTCTTTTTGCATCTGATAATTTATATTCAGGATCATTTGGACCTTTTATATAATAAGCATTACCTATTAAGTGTTTATATAATCTCCCCGTTCTACCTACTAAATTATAAAAATCAAAAGCAGAAAAATTATCTGTTGTTGTATTTTTTCTTCTTGATGGTCTAGTAATAATGATATTTTTAGCAGATGTATTAACCCCCTCTAACAAAGATGACGTACATAGAAGTTTGTCATATCCCGAATCGAATTCATCAAATAAATCCAATAAAAATACCCTTGTTCCTAATTGTATTTGACCATTATGAATTAAGTAACCTCTTTCAAGAGCTTTAACAACAGCCCATTCATTGTGAATTTCTGCCTTTGCCCACTCTAAAAAATAAAATACATTAGAATCAACATTTTTACATATTGGTTCTTTGCTGATAATCTCGTTAACATATTTGTATAAAGAGACAACAGTGGGAAAATATATTAGTGTTTTATCATTTTCCTTAACTTCACTACTAATAATATTCTCACATACTGAAAACCTGTCTTTATCCCTAATTATATCAATAGTTTTAACTTTATTAACAACAGGGGAAAAGTCTGTTCTTATAAATAAAGGTTTTTTCTCCAACAATGAAATGTTTTCTATTTCACTTATAAAAGGCGCGAGCAAAACATATTTTTTCGAAATTTTAGAAATATAATAATATGCCATATTTAACACTAAAACTCTATCATCGCTTGCATCTGTATTCAATTTATATACTTCATCTATGACAAGAAAATCAATTTCTTTGAAAAAATTTAAATCAATACCACTAATTATTCTTTCATGCGTTAATATAAAAATGTTATTTGTAGTGAAATCAACATTCATACCCTCTATTACATTTGAGTATACTTTGTATTTTTTAAAAAAATATTTATATTTCTTAATTATTTTTTTTATGTATTCATCTATTAATGCTAAAGTTGGAACGATTAGAACTATATTTTTCGGTGAATATCTAGCAATATATTCAAAAACACAAAATGTTTTACCAAAACTAGTAGGAGCACTTAACACTAATGCTTCATTTTTCTTTATTGCTTCAACTACTTTTAACTGTTCTGGATGCAAAGAAATATTTGAATCCAAACAAGAAAGTGCAAATGAATTATAAATGATTGAATCTATTGAATAATTTTTACTATATACAGTTAATCCCAAAAAATATAAATTTTCCGAATTAATCTTTGCATACTCTGTTGAATTCATTGAAGAGTCCATTTCTTCTATGATAGAATCTCTTTTCTCCTTAAGACTAGTTATTCTCATATTCTTGCATCCTTATAGATATTTTCTCACTCATTTTTTTTATAAATTCATCTTTTTCAATGATTGGTAAAGATATGTAAACATACTTTGTTTTTAAATCTAATATTTTTATAGTTCTAACTTTATTTAAATTCTCAATTATATCAGATGGATTCGTTTCAGTGCCGTGTGCTATAAATAATGGGATAGAAATAGTATCTATATTAGCATTTTCTATAAAATCAGAAAAAGATAGTGAACAAGATAATTCTTCATTAAACATATCATGTAATTTATGAATAAAATTACGCGAATCCCAGGCATTTAAGATTAATTCATATTCATCATTAATTTGCTTTTCATAGGACTCTAAAGATTTATTTATTTGAGCAATGCCATTATATATATTCTTTGTAAACTTGGATTCACAAAAAAATAATTCATTATTCTCTTCCCTTAAATATATAACATCAATTCCATACACGCTCATATTATAATCAGTGATAAATCGCGATTTAGGAACGACGCATTGTAATCCAAAAAACCTCTCTAATAAAATAGAAAAAAAATATTCTCCTATCTTTCCTGCTTTATCACTTCTATATTTAAAAACATTGTCACTATCAATAATTAATTTATTTTCATCAACTAATATATCCTCAATACCTTCAATATTACCATTAAAATACATAGTATCAAAATTAAAATCATCAATAAATTTTTTTAATTCTCTATATAATTTATTATAATTTTCTTTTGTTGGTATAAAAGGAACATTATATAAATAATTAAAATGCTTATACATAACTTCTTCATCAAAAAAATAATCAAAATATTTATCAATAAGTTCATTTTTATTAGTAATATTACAATAAAAAAAGATATATTTTTCATTTTCTTCAATCACATTAAAAATATCATCAAAAAGCATTTTTTCACCAACATTTCTTTTTTATTTAAATTAAATAAAACGAATATATATTTTTTCTCAAATAATTGCCAAAGATACCTAATCGGTATCCCGAAAATTAGATTGAATCTATTCTTCTTTTGGAAATATTAAAATACTCTTTATCTTTTTCAATACCAATATATTTTCTATTTAATTTCTTTGCAACATAACAAGTAGTTCCAGAACCACTAAATGGATCTAAAACTATATCACCTTCATTTGAACAAGCTTTAATTATTCTTTCAAGTAAAGCTTCGGGCTTTTGCGTAGGATGATATCCAAACTTCTTTTCAGACATACCTACTGCAGGGATTGTCCATACATCTTGCATTTCTTCTCCTGCAATATTAAACATATCTTTATAGTTAAAGGTATGCTTTCCATCTTTTTTAGCCCAAATAATAAGCTCATATGAAAATTTAAACTTATTCTTATAAATAAGTGGTGGTGGATCACTTTTATGCCACACAACAATGTTGATAATTTTAAATCCTATTTCATCTAAATAGTTTTTAACATCAAATATGTTATGAACAGTTCCACTAATCCAAATACTACCTCCATACTTGAGTACTCTAAATGATTGTTGTAGCCATTCTTTAGTAAAGGTAAGATGATTATCATATTTTGATTTATCATCCCAATCCCCTTTATTAACAGATACAACTTTACCACTATGAATACTCTTACCTCCATTAGATAAGAAATATGGTGGGTCTGCAAAGATTAAATCAATAGAATTAGGTTTAAGAGTTTTTAATACTTCTATACAATCTTCATTGTATAGCAATTATTTGCACCTTCTTTCTTCTATTTATCCTAATTTTACCACTTTTATGACAAAAAATAAAGGCTGATACAATTTGTATATCAACCTTAAATAATCAGATTTTAATTTTCTTAACAATAGCCTCTATTTTATAAAAATGCTCTACAAGCTCATTTATAATTTCATCACAATAATCACCATATTTATTCTCATCATAGATATCAAATCCATCAAGCATTTCATAACTAATTGAACTAGCTTTTGAATCTTCTTTTCTATCCCATATTAAGTTTCTACCAACAACATTTTCTACTTCATCTTTAATCTCATAGAATTTATCATATAATATCTTATTATTAGGAATCCATAAATCTAATCTTACCTTATTGCTCTGAGAAATCGCACATACAGATATATTACATTGGGATGATCCTATTGGTAAATTCATCCAATGCTGTGCCAATGGTTTTCTTCCTTTAAATGATAATTTACTACAGGCATCAATTTTTGCAGAAAATATGCCCCAAAATTTCAACTGAAACTTCATTAAATCAGTCATTTCTTTATTTGATGATGACATAACTACTTTCTTTTCTTCGTTAGGTTCACAGATAGGAATCAAACTAAAACATGGCTCAGAATTCCCAATTCTTTCAACTACTGCCTTATACAAATAGAAATTGATATTATCGTTAGTATTTTCATTTAAAAAATCAATTGCCTTTTTATGCTCTGGATGAACTTCTTCACAAATCCATACAGCGTATTTAGCTTCATTTGTTACTGCATATGTAATTAACTTACTAAAGTGATTATGGTCTGTCATACCGTATTGATTTTCAATAACTATTTTATCTGGTTCTCCTTTAGAATACTGTGGGTCAACAGATAATAAAATATCTACAGAAAATTTGTTATTTGGTTTAACTTCTGTACCCTCAGAAATTACCTCAACACCTAAAGATTGTTTAATATATTCTAATCCATCTGAAGCTAACCATCTGCTAAAATCAGGTTCTTTTCCAAATATAGTCTGTAATTTCAAATATTCTTTTTTAGAAAGATTTATTTTCATGATAATCACCTTCTCATTTAATAGAATTTAATATTCCTTCTTCTAATTCTTTTATATTATAAATAGTATCTAATACATCAAATGTTTCTTTTAAATTGTTTCGTGCAGATACCCATCCTAAACCATCAGTAAACCATACAAATTTAAAATTTGGAATATTTTTTGATTCTAATGCCAATGTTTTATAACTCCTTGCTGTTTCATTTAATTTCGAACCACCAGAAGCATAAAAATTACACTCGCATGCATATGTGTAATTAGGTGTAATGATAACATAATCAAATCTTTTTTCCGTTTTTCCATCATTTGATAATGCTGATAAATCTAAACCTGTTTTTGCTTCCAAATCAGATAGATACATTTCTTTAAAGTATGTTACGCCTTTAACATAACCAGACTTTTGAATGAATGATTCTACTAAATCTTCCATCAAATGACCACCACGATTTTTTCTTCCATTAGAATTCAATCCAGCCTCAACACCAGTAACATAATCAACTAAATTATTAATTAATCTTTTGCTTAGTAGTTCAAATAATCCTGTTTCTTTCATGAAATATTTATATTGTGAAATAGGATAATTCATCTTCTTAAAATTATAATTATATGTGCCTTGAGGATCTATACAATAAATATCCATTTCTCTTTTTGCAAGTAAAATGGGTATGCATTTTAACACCTCTGGATATCTTTGAATTAATACCTCGAAGTCATTTTCAATATTTTTACTACCAACCAATGAATTTAAAATATTTAACTCAATTTTTATATTATCGCAATTTTTATATACCGTGTCAAAATCAACATAATATTGGTAATTAGCAATGCTTTCTCTAAATGTTGAAAGCCATTCATTAAAATCTTTCTTCTCTGCCATTCTTATACACCTCTAAAGCCCGCAGTTGATACAATGCTAAAAATATCTAATTCATCTTCAAGTAATTCATCTATGATACTTCCAAACATATACGCATCCACTCTATTTGTTTTTTCTTGAATTGATAATAAATTCATTAACACAAATAAGAAATCAACAGGATATTCACCAAACTCATTTAGCATAGAGTATTTATCATAATCAAATTTTTCTAATTGAGTCTCAATAAAATCTTTTATTGTAAAATAGTCATTATTATCAAGGGGTTTGCATTCCTTCCAACAAGCTTGTAACAATAATAAAAATTCATTAGTCAAACTCTTTTCTTTTCCTTGTTTCAATAGAATATCAACTACCCAATGAATGTGTTTAGGAGTTCTAATTTTCTTTTCTCCCTCTTTATATTTGATAAGAATATCAAATTGAGATAAACTTCCTTTAAAAACATAAATTGTGAAGTCAATAAAAGAGAATTCGATAATTGCTTTTCTAACTTCACCTTTCCCCCTAATTTTTATTTCTTGTATTCCCTTACTAATCTTAATTTGATTCATAGTCAAGTCTCTCCTTTCGTCTTACAGTCAATGCAAGATATTCTTCCTCTTGCTCTATACCAATATATTTTCTTCCTAATTCATTTGCTGCAATACCTGTTGTACCACTACCATTAAAAGGATCAAGAATCAAATCACCTTCATTAGTTGAAGCTTCAATAATTCTTCTTAATAATCCTAATGGTTTTTGTGTAGGATGTTTTCCTTCTTTTTTCTCGCTTTGAGGAGTAACTGATGATACATAAAATTCTGGTTCTGGTTCATTGAACTCCCAAACATCCTTCATTTGTTTTCCACCATTTTCTTCTTTCATCAGTTCATAATTAAATGTATGTTTCCCTTTTTTATTTGGAGTTAACTGCTTTCTTGCCCATATTACTGTTTCAGTAGAATGTGTAAAGCATCTACATGCTAGATTAGGGCTTGGGTTAGTTTTCTGCCATATAATATTGTTAATAATACTAAATCCTTCCATCTCAAGTGCTACACCTATTGCGTATACACTATGAAGTGTTGCAGATACCCAAATAGTACCATTGTCTTTTAAAACTTCACGACATTCTCTAATCCATTTTCGATGATAAGCTAATCTTTCTTTAATTTCCAAAGACTTGTCCCAATCACCTTTATCAACAGATACCTGTTTACCTCCACTACAGCTAATTCCACCACTCGATAAAAAGTATGGAGGATCTGCAAATATCATATCTATCGATTTTGGAGTAAGCTTCTTTAAAACACGAAAAGAGTCACCTTTGATTAAGGTAAACTCTTCATTTTGGTAATATAGACTTTTCTTACTCACACCTAAATCCATATTATATATAGATTATCAAATTATTTAAGGTTAAAAAAGGCAAATTATTTTAGGATAAAA
>JBJEFS010000137.1:0-7340 GCA_051874325.1 Anaeroplasma sp. | reverse complement strand
AAGAATTCACTTAACAAAAAAATCAAATGACAGCATAACTCTCCCTAAAAGCTTTACTATGCTGCTTAGGAAGCATATTGAAGGATATTTTATTGAAGAGATATCTACTTATAATTGTGATCGAATTATTTATTTTACATTAACAGGATATAATGAATTACACGATTTAAATAAAAAGTACTTAATTTGTGAGATAATGGGAAGGTATTCAAATTTAATTCTAACCAATGAAAACTTTCTAATAATTGATTCACTTAAGCATGATGGTGTAGGTGAATACAATCGAACTATTTTGCCAAATGCTATATATGAATTTCCAGTAACAAATAAACTAAACCCTTTAAACTACTCTCTTGATGAATTAATTACTATATTTAATGAAAAGAAGCCCCAAACACCAAAGGATGTAATCAATATTTTTGAAGGTGTGTCCTTAAATTTAGCTTACCCCATTTTTATGTGTGATAAACACGCAGAAAAATTTTATGAACTGATACACACTAATAACAAGCCTTCAACATTCATCAATTATAATAATAAAAAAGATTTTTATTATAATTCTTTTAATAATGAAATAATTAAGGAATATTCTTCTTTATCTACATTATTAGATGATTACTATTATCAAGCTGATTTAAATGCTAAAATAAAGCATAAAACTAATGATTTATTAAGCTTTGTTAATAAACAAATTGATAAATATACTAAAAAAATAGAAAAATTGAAGCTAGAATTAAATGATACTAAAATGGCTGATAATTATAGACTATATGGGGAATTACTATTATCACATCCTAATTTAAAAGAAAAATGTGATTATTTAATTATCAATAATTATTATACTAATGAAGATATAAAAATACCACTTGATAAAAAATATAGCATTTTAGATAATTCAAATAGGTATTTTAAAAAATATCAAAAGCTAAAATCATCTGTTACATTTATTAATGAACAAATTGACATATCGAATACTGAAATAGAATATTTTAAAATTCTAAAATTTCAATTATCAAATTGTAGCATTAATGAAGCATTAGAAATTCAAGATGAGCTTATTAATAACAAGTATATATTTAATAAACAACTTAGTCAAAAGAAAAAAAATAAACCTAAAATATTGACTTATGAAGTCAATAATTTATTAATATTTGTTGGAAAGAATAATATACAAAATGAATACATAACTCATAAGCTTGCCAAACCTAATAATTATTGGTTCCATATCAAGGATGGAGCTGGTTCCCATGTTGTTGTAAACTCCGAAACTGAATTAAGTGAAGAAATAATAAGAATTGCGGCTAATTTAGCAGCATATCATTCAACATATAAAGATTCAAGTAGTGTAGCTGTAGATTATACAAAAATAAGAAATATAAAAAAAATACCTGGCAAGAAAAATTGCTTTGTAAGCTATACTCACCAAAAAACTATATACATAGATCCAAGTGAGGAAATAATAAACGAATTGAAGGTGAAGGCATGAAAAACGCATATAAAAAATTTGGATATTATTATGATGAAGTAATGGCAGAAATGAATTATGACTTATGGTTAGAATTTATTGAAGAATACCTTAATAAAAACGATTCTGTTTTAGATTTAGCATGTGGAACTGGTACGCTTGCTACTATGCTAACTTTATCAGGTTATAGGGCTAGTGGACTAGATTTATCTGAAAGTATTATAGAAATTGCAAATGAAAAAAAGAAAATAAATCATTTAGATATTCCATTTTATGTTGCTGATATGACAAATTTTAAATTGAACGATAAATTCAATATGATTACTTGTTTCTTCGATTCTGTAAATTTTTTAAAAACAGAAAAAGAAATTCAAGCATTATTTAATTGTGCTTCTATGCATTTAAAGGATAATGGTTATTTCATAATTGATGTTTTTTCAAAGGATTTTTTCAATGAATATGCAAATAATGAAATTAATAAGGATTATGAAACATTCTATCTAAACTGGACAACAAAAAAAGTATCATCAAATTCACTAAGACATCAAATCAAAATTAGTGAAGATGATAATACCTTTGTCGAAAGCTATTATGAATATTATCATGAAATTAGTATTTTAAGTAATAAAAAATTTAAATTAATAAAAATATCAGGAGACTTTAATGACGATTATCAGTCTGAAGACGAAAGGATTCTTTTAGTATACCAAAAACTATAATTTTAATAATTCGCTATATACATTATTAAATGTATCAATAAAAATATTGATTAAGGAGATATTTAATTCTCCTTTTTTTAATACCTCCAGCACTGCCTCACTATCATCATATAGTGGTATTGAACCAACATTTAAAGAAACACCCTTTATTGAATGTATACAATTATATAAAGAGGAAATATCATTGTCATTTATATATTGTTTTATTTCCATTGGTGTATTCTTATGATTATTTAAAAAACTTTTTCTTATCTTATCAAACAATAGCTCACTATTAGCTAGATATCGTAATGCAACCTTTTTATCTACATAACCCATAAATTTCCCCCCCTAAAAAACTAAAGTACCATCTTTTGACACTTGAAGATGCATACTATAGAATTTATTTAATGCCTTAACTAATTCATCTAAATCATATCTACCTGTAGTTTCGTATGCAGAATGCATTGCAATTTGAGGAAGACCAATATCAACTGAGTGAATTGAAACATTACCAAGTGAAATCGCACCTAAAGTTGATCCGCCAGGAACATCACTTCTATTTGTATTCAACTGATATTTAGCACCTGCAAGCTCACAAATAGTTCTGAAATATGCTTGTGAGACAGCATCAGTTGTATATGATCCTCTAGCAGCATTTTTTATCACAATTCCTTCATTCATATATACTGAATTTGTTGGATCATATTTTTGAGAATAATTAGGATGGAAGCCCTGTGCATTATCTGCAGATACAATAAATGAATTTGTTAAAGCTATTTTATGTTCTTCTTGATTCAATCCTAAAGAGTAACTTATTCTCTCTAACGTATCAGCTAGCATCTTTGAACCTGCACCCTGCCTTGTCATTGAGCCTATCTCTTCATTATCAAATAAAATGCAAACATTTACAGATGCTTCATTATATGCAGCTAGAATCGCTTTAACACAAGCATAGGAACATTCTAGATTATCAATTTGAGGTGCCATAATAAATTCATTATTTAATCCACCTAAGGTTCCTCTTTCTAATAACGCTAAATATAAATCATGAGAAATAATATCATCCACATTAATCTTCAACTTTTCTGCAGCTAATGACAACAAATTAGTTTGTTCATTATTCTTAATTGAAACAAGTGGAACTAAATCAATTTGAGGATTTAATGATACTCCTTTATTTAATTCACGATAATAATGTATTGAGCAATTTGGTATAATTGCCATAGGCTTATCAAAGGAAATAAGCTTAGACACAATAGCATTATTTTCTTTATATACAATTCTACCAGCAATATTAAGAGGTCGATCCATCCAGGTATTTAGAATAGGCCCACCATATACCTCAGTATTAAGCATTGCATACTTTCCTTTATCCAAGGAAAAGTTAGGTTTTAGCTTAAATGTTGGCGAATCAGTATGAGCAGCTGAAATATTAAAACTAAGCGAATCAATATTTGCAGGAATAGTAAAAGCTACTATTGATGATTGATTTCTTGTAAAAAAATATTTTTTATTATGCTCTAAAACCCATTTTTGTCCTTCATATAGTTCAATAAAATCATTATTAATTAATTCTTTTTTAAATTCCTCAACTGCATGAAAGGCAGTAGGAGTTTTCTTTAAAAAATCCAAAAATTCCATTTTTATTCCTCCATTTCATATATTGCTTCAAAACATTGTTCACCATTGACATAGCCGATAAAAACAATCATTGTTGTTAATATCAACAAAATGTCCAACTCTAATAACATCATTTAAATAAGCTTCATGTAGAAAAGCAATTTGTACTCTTTTATACTTTTTATGATTAATTATACCCATATTATAAACAATATCCAAATAACGTGCATTGTTTAAATGCTTATTATGATCTAAATCACTAAGATTTATTTTATACTCATAGGTATGTCGAAAATTATCACATTTTAATCCTAATTTATGAACCTGTTTATCTTGATAATTAGTGTATGGATAATACTCTCCATTAAAGATAATCTTATCAGCTCTAGCTAATCTTCTTGTCCTAGAATCTATTACAGCCCAGTTAGAGATACCTTTTATTAATATTTCACCACTATGATTCTTTATGACGTATTCTCTTTCCATCTGTAATTTAGAGCTTTGTTTTGGCCATGTACAAATCTCGACCTCATCACTATACTTAGGTATTTCCTTTATCACTTCAAACTGCTCATATAATATTACCCAAAATAGGTTATTTTTTAGCATATTGTCATATCCTAAGCCTAATTCTGTTGCATGAACACCTGCAATATCTTGAAAATAATCTAATACTGATGCTGGTCTTAAATAATCATTCAAATCACATTCTTTTGTTCTAATAAATATATTTTGTGTTTTGTATAATATTGCCATTAGAAAATACCTCATTCAAAATTCTTTTTAACATTTATGTAAATATGACTTGCCGAAAATATAATGGAAAATACTATGACAAAAGGATTAATTAGTAGTATTCCACTTAAAAAATATATTAGAGATTTTACAATAGAAAGTGGACTATATATAATTACTTTATCATATAAAGCTTCTTCATATCTTTTAGAAGTCAAATACCTAATAATCAAGGAATAAAAAAGCAAGAATAGTACTATCATACATATTATCCATACTATTTCTACCACTAAATTAATACTTTTATATCCAAAATCAAATACAGAAAACACTCCAAAAAATAGTAATCCTAATTCACTAATTATTTCAATTATTTTAATTTGTTTATGTTCCTTATGATGGATTCTTTTAATTGGAGGAAAAAAAGTCATAATCAATTTTTCAGGTAAAAATGCTATAAATAAAATGATTCCAAATAAATTAAAATTCATAAAAAAACCTCGAGAATATTTTAACATATTATTAAAAGAAAAAAAACAGTAAAATTATTTACTGTTACAAATATATATTAAAGCACATAAGCTTTATTTATTAAGTTATCTATTATGGAACCGGCCCAAAATAGATACTTATATTATATGCCATAAATTCATTCAGTCAATGCTTTTAAAAGATAAAAAAACGATAAAGCGTTTTCAAAAACTAATATTATACAATTTTTTATTTTTAAAATAGAATAAAATATCTTTTTATTATTTTAAAAATATCTTTTTACTATTTGTCTATTTTATGATAAAATCAAAGATGTTATCTATATAGAAAGGAAATTACTATATGAAAGATTATTTACAAAAAGCATATTGTATGAATCAAACTGTAAGGATATATGCTGCAATAACTACAAATATCGTCAGTAAAGCTCAAAAAATATTTAATATGTGGCCAACAAGCTGTGCCGCTTTAGGCAGAACTCTTACTATGGGAGCAATCATGTCTTGTACATATAAAAATGATGACTATTTAAATATAAAAATTGATGGAGATGGTCCAATAGGTAGAATAACTGTTGAAGCTCATGATGGTAGGGTAAGAGGATTCGTAGTTAATCCAGGTGTTTATTTATCCTATAATAATGGACATTTAAATGTAAAAGATGGTATTGGAAATGGATTTATTGAAATCATTAAAGATTTACATTTAAGACAACCATTTTCCTCATCATGTGAAATAATATCTGGGGAAATCGCTGAAGATTTTGCATATTATTTTGCTAAATCTGAACAAATTCCTTCTTCTGTAGGATTAGGTGTCCTATTTGATACTGAATCAAATGTCAAGGCAGCAGGTGGTTTTCTAATACAAATTATGCCTGGATGTAAAGATGAATACATTACAAAGCTAGAGCAAAAAT
This sequence comes from Anaeroplasma sp., assembly GCA_051874325.1. Classification (GTDB taxonomy): domain Bacteria; phylum Bacillota_I; class Bacilli_A; order Acholeplasmatales; family Anaeroplasmataceae; genus Anaeroplasma. The sequence goes on along the minus strand of JBJEFS010000137.1, from coordinate 1,408 downwards.
TAGCCAATATGAAATCATGTACAACTATGATTAATGAAGGATATACAGCTACTGACATTATAAATGAAATAACTGATGGAGATTATCAGTTATTAGAAACAAAGGATTTATTTTATGAATGTAATTGTAGCAAAGAACGATTTAAAAAAGGACTTAAAACATTAGATAAGAAAGAATTATTAACAATTTTAAATGAAGATAAAAAAGCTGAGATTGTTTGTAATTTTTGTAATACTAAATACATCTTTGATGAGAATGACTTAAAAAGCATCATTAATGAGATTTAAAGGCATTTTAAATAAATTAATATCTGCCGGATAAAAAGTAAATAATTCGACAAGAATGATTAAAATAACAAATGCAATAACACTATTTGCTCCCTCAAATAGTGTTATTTTTTTATATCTATATATAAAAACAATTAAAATAGAAATAAAAAACAACGCAATATCTACAGCCATATAATTAGCACCTATTATACCACTATATGTGTAGTAGGCTGAAATCATAAAAACTATCGCAACAATAATTCCTGAAATATATGATGAAAAAACAAAATTTCGTTTTTTATAAATAATCAAATCTAACAACATTACTAATATACAAGGAAAAATAATTAATTTTGTATGCTCAAAAATACTTTCATTAGATGGGAATATAGCCTTTAAATAAGGAATACTTAATAAATCATATGCATAATGAAAGCCAATACCTATAATACAAGCCAATAAATACATAATAATTAATCCTCTTATCTTCATACATATCACCATTTAATAATATGTCCAAACTTGATTCTAATATGACAAATATAATAAATTAAACTTAATTATTTATCAAGACATATATTTAATGCAATCTTATATAACTATATTCATTAGATATTAGTAATTTATAAAGTGAATATTATAATTTTATAGGTAGTATGTCTTGAAGATGTGAGCTTATACTTTTTAAAATACTATAATTGATTTTATTGGCAAATCTCATTTTATAAGATCCTTAATGTTTTATGATTCCCCTGATAAATTTAAAGTTAGATATAGTGAACATTCTATTTAGTATTTCTATTTGATACCATATGACCACAATACTCATAGTTTTCAACTATTCTTTTTATAGTTGTACTCTTCCAATCATAAGGATACTTATCATTTATTTGATTTGAATATCTTTGATATTTCAAATTCATATAAGCTCTAGGCTTTAATATCTTTTTATCCTTAAGATAACTTGCGATTTGGTATGATGACATACCAATAGAAGCTTTTATAAATATTTCTTTTACTACCTCTGCCACTTCATAATCTATTATTAAATGATGCTTATCATTTGGATCTTTCATATATCCATATGTGTTAATCAGCAATTTATTTATTAGAAATATTAATCTAAATAATCAAAATAT
>JBJEFS010000136.1:0-1832 GCA_051874325.1 Anaeroplasma sp. | reverse complement strand
AAAAGGATTTATCTTTTGAATATAAAAATGAAAAAAAGTTAAAAAAGTTTAAATTGCCTTTTTTAACTAATAATAGAAAAAAATAAAGATTTTAATTTACAAAACTTTATAAAAACTAAAACTTTTGATATTATGATAGCAAAACTTTTGATTTTTATTTTCTTTTGATATATAATAATATTGAGGTGAGGAGCATGGTTAATCGCAAGCATTATTTTGAAAAATTATTAAATTTAAAAGATAAACAAATAATTAAAGTTGTAACAGGTGTTCGTAGATGTGGTAAATCAACGTTATTAGAACAATTTAAATTATACTTATTAAAAAAAGAAGTTGATAAAAATCAAATTATATCAATTAATTTTGAAGATGTTGCTTACGAACATTTATTAGATTATAAGGTTCTATATGAATATTTAAGGGAAAATTTACATTCATCTAAAAAAACATATATATTTTTAGATGAAATACAAGAGGTTAAAAACTTTCAAAAAGTAGTTGATTCATTATTTTTAGACCCTAATGTTGATATATATATTACTGGATCTAACGCTCATATGCTTTCTGGTGAATTAGCAACATTATTATCTGGAAGATATATTGAAATAAAAATGTTGCCATTATCATTTAAAGAATATAATGAGCTAATGGGTGGTAACATAAAGGATAATTTTAATAAATATTTTATTAATGGTGGATTTCCATACACTACTCAGTTATATGAAGCTAATGTTATAAAAGATTATATTGATAGTATTTATAATTCAATTGTTATTAAAGACATTGTAACTAGAAAAAAGATTACAGATGTTGCATTACTAAAATCAATTACTAAATTTATCGCTGATAGAATTGGTAATATTTTATCTTCAAAAAAAATTGCAGATTATTTAACTTCTTCAGGAAGAAAAACATCTCATCTAACAATTGAGAATTATATTGAAGCTTTAAGTGAATCATTTATAGTTTATTCAGTTGATAGATATGATATAAAAGGTAAGCAATTATTGAAAACATTAAATAAATATTATTTAGTAGACCAAGGCTTAAGAAGATTAATATTAGGAGATAAGAAAAATGATATTGGTTTTGTATTAGAGAACATTGTTTATTTAGAACTTATAAGAAGAGGTTATGAGGTTTATATTGGTAAAATAGGCGATTTGGAAGTAGATTTTATAGCTGAAAATGGTGATGATAAAATGTATATTCAGGTTTCTGCCACTGTATTAGATCCTAATACATTTACAAGAGAAATATCACCACTAGAAAAAATAAAAGATAATTATCCAAAATATATCGTTACAATGGATGAATTACCTATGAATAAAGACGGAATCAAACAAATAAATATAATAGATTTTTTAATGAATGAATGAAAAATGGCTTATCTAAGCCGTTTTTTACCACAATCTATATTTAGACAAAGGAGACTTTATCTTCGCTATAATTTGTGAGGAGCTTGGAATTATAGGTGGGTTAATAGTAATCCTATTATTCGCAACCTTAATCTATATAGGATATAAGCTTGCAAAGTCATGTAAAGACCCTTTCGCAAGCTATCTCTCATTTGGTTTTACATCATTATTAATGGTTCAAATATTTATTAATATCGCAGTAGTAATAAGCTTAATACCTGTTACTGGTGTAACCTTACCTTTTATTTCATATGGTGGATCATCACTTGTAATATCGATGTTTATGATGGGTATTATAGTTAATATAATGAAAAATACAGATAAGGATTTAGATTTTGAATATAAAAAAGAAAAAAAGTTAAAAAAGATATAGATAAATAAGTGTTTTTATGAGTAATAAATAAAAAATTAAGA
>JBJEFS010000135.1:8074-29708 GCA_051874325.1 Anaeroplasma sp. | reverse complement strand
CATTTTAATAGAGGTAGATTGGACATCTTTTTATTTATAAAAAATTTTTATTGAATTTCTTTAGCAAATTTAAAGGCATATTTGGCAACTATTACTGCAATTATTTCATTAATAATTGCGGCAGCTACAATTGTACCAGAAATAATTGATGCTAAAGAAGTATCAATTGAGTTTAGTGTAGATACAGCTATTCCTGTAAATACCAATGATACACCAGAGTGAGGAAGTAATGTAAAGCCTAAATACTTTGTAACAGTTGTCTCAGCATGAGTAATTTTTCCACCTAAATATGAGCATCCAATTTTACCAATTGCTCGTGATAATATGTATACTGCAGTAAATAAACCTGCTCCAGCAATTAACCTATAATCTAGTGGCATTCCTAAATTGACAATTACTAATAAAAGAGAGATGTTGAGAATTGGTGTATAAGGCTTCATTATCTCGTTTAAATCATTCTCTGGAATCATATTTGTAGTTGTCGCACTAAATGACATACCAATTAATAAATAATTCAAATTCATATTTGAAAATAAATAATTGTCAAATAAAAGTCCTGTCATAGTAGATAAGCATAAAAATAATAAAAACAATATAAATTTTAAATACTTTTTCTTTATTAATTTAATTATAAAAGAACAAATTAAGCCTAAAACAATACCTATAATAAATGGTAATAAAACAATAAATATTATTGAATAAATTGAATTTGAGCTACCTCCATTTACACCACTGACAATAGAAATTACTGTAAAGAATACACATACACCAATAACATCGTCTATTGCAGCAAGAGGAATCAATGTTTTTGTAACAGGACCATTTGTTTTATACTCATTTACTATAGATAATGCAGGTGCTGGTGCAGTAGCAAGTGCAATACCACCAAAAATAAATGCTAAATATATAGGTATTTTAGCAATTATAAATACAATGCTAAAAACGAGTGATACAAATAAAAATGTTCCAATGGATTGAATAAAGGTTATTCCTATTATTTGTTTTCCTGATTTAGCAAGTTTTTTAAATATTATCTCTCTACCAATCATTACACCAGCAAAGCATTCTAAAAACTTTATTAACGTTTTATACCATATTGTATCTAGTATTTCATTAGTCATAATTTTAACTAAATATGGACCAAATACAATGCCAGCAATTAGCCAACCTAAAATGGCAGGTAGTTTAATTTTTGATACTAATTTTCCACATACATAAGCAATACATATAATTGCGAATAAAGATAAAATTTCGATTAACATAATATGATCAACTCCTCTATTATTTTAAGTGGATCTACATCGTTTCTTAATGCTTCTTTAAATGCACCATCTATAATTATTTTATTTATATTTTCATTTTTAATTTTTAATGAAATAGAACTCCACAATTCATTATTTTTATTATCTACAATTTTCTTAATATTATTTAATTTAAATTTATTAAATATCCAATCCGCACTCATAATAAATGAATCATAATAAATTAATAATAACTCTTTTTTTTCAATACTATTGTTAGTTTTTAGAATCATTTTTTTATAGTATTCATCATATAATTCTTTAGCTAATATTTCTTTATTTGAAAAATATTTATATATAGTTTTTTTAGATATTTTTAAATCCTTTGCCAAAGTATCTAGTGAGAATTTTAATCCTTCCCTACGAAGGCTTTCAATTGCTTTTTCAATGATTATTTCTTTCATAATAGGAAACAAAACCTTTCTAATTTTGTTTCCTATTATAAGTATTTTATTAAAAATGTCAAGTCAATATTATAATTGAAAGAAAAAGAATAATATTTTATTGACAATATAAAAAAAAATATAACAGTATGGTAAATTTATGATATAATTAATATTAATAAAAAAAGTTTATGGAGGAAGATATTATGGGACTTTTTGATAAAGTAAAAAAACAATTGTTAAAAGTAATTGAGTGGGAAGATAGTTCAAAGGATACTATTGTTTATAAATACCCACTTACCGATAGAACAGAAATAATGAATAGTTCAACTTTAGTGGTTCGTCCTTCACAAATCGCTTTATTTGTTCATAAAGGACAGATTTGTGATGTGTTTGCGCCAGGAACATATACACTATCTACTGAAAACATTCCAATTATAACTAAAATTCTTGCTTTACCTACAGGATTTGATAGTCCTATTAAGGCTGAGGTTTATTATGTAAATACTAAACAAATGACAGGTATTAAATGGGGTACTTCTAATCCAATAATGATGAGAGATAAGGATTTTGGTACTGTTAGAATTAGAGCGTTTGGTGTTTTTTCTTTTAAAGTTGAAAATGCTAAGAAATTTATGGAAGAAATGTTTGGTACTAATGAAATTTATAAAACAAATGATGTATGTGAACAAGCAAAGCCAATGGTTTTACAAGCATTTACTGATGCAGTTGCTGAAAGTAAAATATCAGCTTTAGATCTTGCAGCAAATTATAAAGAGTTTAGTGAGACGATATTAGAAGCTTCAGTTAATGATTTTTCTAAATTTGGTTTAAAGCTTTGCTCAATAGTTATTGAGAATATAAGCTTACCAAAAGAGGTTGAGGAGGCTCTTGATCAAAGATCTAAACTAGGTATTCTTGATGATAAAATGGGTACATACACTCAATATCAAGCAGCAAATGCTATGAGAGAAGCGGCAAATAATCCTAATGGAAATAACATGGCTGGAATGGGTGTTGGTATTTCTGCTGGAATGGCAATGGGTGGAATGTTTGGTCAAGCAATGACTGGCATGAATCCTGCTCAAAACAAGCCTAGTAATTTAGGTACTGGTGAAAGTGAAGATTTAAAGGAATGTCCAAATTGTCATAATAAGATTAATAAATCTATGAAGTTTTGTCCAGAATGTGGTTCAAAACAACCTACAGCAAGATTTTGTCATAACTGTGGAACAAAATTAGCTGAAAATGCAAAGTTTTGCCCAGAGTGTGGTGAAAAATTATAATGGAAATGGAAAACGAAAAAGAGATAATTACTACTAATGCTCAATGTCCAAATTGTGCAAGTGGATTATTCTTTGATCCTAAAACTAAAGGCTTAAAGTGTAAAAATTGTGGTAGTGTTTTAGATTTTGAAAAATCTAAAAATAATTTAAAGCAAGAATATATTGAGTCTAGTGTTGAAAATAATAATTGGTCAAAGGAATCAAGAGTATTTCAATGTGATACTTGTGGAGCTAAAATAATTGTTACAGGATTTGATGTGACAACTGTATGTCCATATTGTGGAAGCGATTATGTATCTAAAACTGATCAATTACCAGGTTTAAAGCCTGATAGAGTTATTCCCTTTAATTATGATGAAATAGAAGCAGTTGAAATATTTAGAAAGGGAGTAAAAAAGAAATTTTTTGTTCCAAGGGTTTTTAAAAAGGTTCTTCCTGAAAATAAAGTTAGAGGTTTATTAATTCCAACATTTACATTTGATACTAATACAGTGTCTTTATATGATGGTGTTTTAGAAAAGGTTACAACAACTAGAGATTCTAAGGGTAATATTAAACGTCATGTTGATAGATTTGCAATTAAAGGCACAAAACAGCTTAGCTATAAAGATATTGTTATTGAATCAAGCTCTAAATTTAATGAAGCACAAATTAATAGCTTACTTCCATATAATATGAATGAAGGATATCATTTTGATTATAACTTTTTAAGGGGTTATTCTGTTGAACATTATCAGGATTCATTAAATCAATGTTTTTCAAATGCAAAATCAAAAATTGATGAAGATATAAAACGTTCAATATTATCAGGATATAATTATACAAGTATTGTAAAGCTAAATATTAATACAGATTATCAAAATAGAATGTATTCGTATTCATTATTACCAGTATATACTTTTGAGTATGTTTATAAAAAGAAAAAATATATTACAATAATGAATGGTCAAACTGGTAAAATAGGCAAAGGATTACCTATTAGTCCATTGAAGGTGACATTAACAGTATTAGGTATAACTATTTTAGTAGTTTTAGTTTATTTATTCTTATTCTTATTTTAAAGAATAATTATTATATTTAAAAATTAAAAAAAGGAGATATATAATCATATAAATTTGATTATATTAGTATTAAAAATGGCAAATAGTATTGTAAAACAAAAAAGAGCATTAATTGGTTTATCAATTGGTTCTATTATTTTAGGAATTATTGCATTAGTAGTTGGTATAATTTTAATTGTCTCAGGAGCTACTGTCGTTGTGGATAAGCACTTAGAGGGTGGATTAAAAATAGGATTTGGTATTTTATTAATTATTGGATTTTTATTTTTTGATATTTTTGGATTTTATACATTATTCATTGGTTCAGCAATCAAGGCAACAAATGGTAGTATTAAGCAAGGAAATATCCCAATGAATGGGACAGTAAATATGCTTAAATGTAAAAATTGTGGTTCTGAGGTTGAGTATGGTCAAGCATTTTGTCCAAAGTGTGGCAAAAGCCTATCTGATAAAAAAGTATGTCCAAAGTGTGGAGCTACTAATATGAGTGAAAACACTAAATGCTCAGCATGTGGTGCAGACTTACAATAATTGAAATAAAGATATAAAAGAAAGTGGCTGTAAAAAATATGGTCCTTACCATAAGATGAGTAAGAACCATTAATTTTACAGCTATTTTTTGACAAATTTTTTTGAAATGATATAATTAAAGTGTAGACAACGATTTAAAAAGGTGGTTTTTATTATGAATAAATCTTTTCAATATCCGCCAACGAAAATTATTAGAAGAATGTATTTTAATAGGTTAGGATTAATCTTATTTAATTTTTCAGTTTTATCTTTGATTATTTCTATTTCTCATTTTTTTTCTTGGCTAATTATTGCGTTTATAGCTATTATCCTAGTTTTAATTATTTTTTGTACCTTAGGGGCAATCCTATTTATTTCACCAGAATTTCTTGATAATTTTAATAATATAATAAATTCTGCTAGTACAATTTCAGAATTTCTTTTTTCAATTATTCCTATAGTTTCAATAGCAACATTTTCTTTTTCAATACTATCAATTATATTTTTATCATTAAGTAAGAAAAGCCATAAAGGAAGGATAATGTCTTTAATTATTATAGGTATTATTTCAATTATAATATATATTGTATATGGAATAGGTATTAAGGCATGAATAAAATATATATAAATATAAAAGAAATTAAAAGAATGTATAGTCCACTTACGATAATGATTAATGAAGAAGAGGTTAAATTTAACAAAAGGAAAGACTATTATGAAATTGAATATGAAACAGAAAAAGAATATATTGATTTATCTATTCAAAGATATTTAGAAATTAATGGTAAACATTGGCTAATTATGGCAATAATATTTTTTATTATCAGTATATTTGGAATCTTTTGTCCCTCCTATGATAAAAAATGCTTAAGAATAGATTTTAAATATAAAATTTATTTAAAAGAACAAAATAGTATTGATATTATTTTTGATAAAATGATTAAAAATAAAATAATTATTGAAACAAATCTTGAAACAAATGAGCTTTCTAATGAAATTTATATAGATTTTAAGGCTAAAAAAAGATTACGTATTTTATTTGTTTTAAGAATAATGTTTTGGTTATTGTTTATAGTATTAAGTATATTATTTATAATAAAATATATTTGGTGATAATTTAAAAAAATAAACCACATTTTGTGGTTTGATTTTTTTAAATAAAATTATTAGCTTTTAAAATAAATAAAATAAGTACAACCATTCCTAACGCTATTCGATACCAACCAAATACCTTAAAATCATGCTTCTTTACAAAATCCATTAAGAATTTAATTACTAGTAATGAAACGGCAAAGGCAACTATCATTCCAATTCCTAATGAAAGTATTTCAACAGAACCAAATATTCCACCATCAATAAATATATATTTTACAATTTTTAATAAACTAGCTCCTAGCATAGTTGGAATAGCTAAGAAGAATGTGAATTCTGCTGCAGTTGTTCTTGATACACCAATGATTAAAGCTCCAATTATTGTAGCTCCTGAACGAGAGGTGCCAGGAATCATAGCTAAGGCTTGAAATAGACCAAACATCAGTGCTGTATTAATTGTGATATCAGCAACTGTATTTATTTTTGGAGTTCTTTTTTTATTCCAAATCTCAACTAGGATAAATGCTATACCATAAAGAATAAGCATTATTGCAATTACAACACCATTGTAGAGATATTCATTTAAAATATCATCTAATAAAAAACCTAAAATAGCAGTAGGTATACAAGCAATTAAAACCTTTAACCACATCATAAAGATATCTTTTTTTGCTATTATCTTATTTTTATTATTTTCAGTTTTTTGTATTCCAAATGGCCATATTTTTTTAAAGAATATAACCACTACAGCCAATATTGCTCCTAATTGAATAACAACCATAAATAATTCTTTAAATTCAGAGGTAACATTTAATGGCCAAAATTCATCAAAGATATACATGTGTCCAGTGCTACTTATTGGTAGCCATTCAGTAATACCTTCAATTATCCCTAAAAGAATTATTTTAATCAATTCTATTAAATTCATTTTCATTTCTCCCATTTATTAATTTATTATATTAGGGCTAATAGTATGCATATGAAGAATTATTCTATAAAAATATTAATTTTACAGAATAAAAAATTATTTTTTTAGATATTCTTTATAGCCTATATTTTCAAGCTTTTCTTTTTTAGTAATTACATTTTGTTTTAATTCTTCTTTGTAATTCTTTATCTTTTCTAGTAGTGCAGTATCTTCAACAGCTAATATTTTAGCAGCAAGAATAGCTGCATTTGCAGCTCCATTTATAGCGACAGTAGCTACTGGAATACCACTAGGCATTTGAACAATTGAATATAAAGAATCAACTCCATCTAGTGCTTTAGTTTGAATAGGAATTCCAATAACTGGAAGAGGGAAAATAGCAGCTAACATTCCTGGTAGATGAGCTGCACCACCAGCCCCTGCTATAATTACCTTATATCCTTTCTTTTCAGCTTCATTAGCATAATTAAAGAAGATGTCTGGCATTCTATGTGCTGAAATTATTGTCATTTCATAGCTAATATTAAATTTTTCAAGTATTTCAGCAGCTTTACTCATTATTTCTAAATCTGAATCACTGCCCATTACAATACCAACTTTTGCCATTTTAATAGTTCCTTTCATAAATATTTTTATTACATATATATTTTACAAATAAGGTAATTTATAGTCAAGAAATTTATTTAAATAGATTTTTATAAAAAATTTGTAAATGTTTAGATTTTATTGTATTTTTTTCGAAAAAAGGTATAATATATAATATAATCATTAAGGAGGGAATTATTATGGCAACAAAACCAACTCAAGCAGCAAAAAAGGATACAACAGCTCCTATTAAGAAAGCTCCTGCAGTTAAGTCAGAATCAAAATCACAAGATAAAGCAATAAAGCCTACTCAAGTAAAAAAAGTAGAAGCAAAGGATAGTTCTAAGCCTACAAAAAAAGAAGTAAAACCAAGAAAAGAGATTATTCATTCTGAAATTGTTACAGCAGTACCTCAAATAAAGAAACCTGAAAAAACAGTATATCATGTTTCAAAACGTGACAATGATGGTAGAGAATGGAAGGTATTTATTCAAGGCTCTTCAAAAGTTATAAAGCTATTTGATACTCAGGCAGAGGCTTTAGAATATGCTAAAAATTTATGTAAAAATAAAGATGATGGAAGTTACGTTGTTTTACATCGTTTAGATGGTAAAATTAGAAATTATTAATTATTAAATTTCTCTAGAAAACTAGAGATTTTTATATTTTATTATGATTTTTATTAATTTAATGATATAATTTGACTAGGTTGTTTTATTATAGAAAGGAAGATTCTTTATGATAGAGGTTAAAAATCTAAAATTTTCATATAATCAGTATGATGAAGCCATTAATGATATTACCTTTAGTGTAAAGGATCACGAATGGTTATCTATTATTGGTCATAATGGTAGTGGAAAATCTACAATCGCAAAACTATTAATAGGTTTATTAGAAGCTAAATCAGGTAAAATTATTTATGATGGCGAAGAGCTAGGCGAGCATAATGTAGATAAGATACGTCAAAAGGTAGGAATTGTATTTCAGAATCCTGATAATCAATTTGTTGGGGTGAATGTTAAATATGATATTGCCTTTGGTCTTGAAAATCATAATGTTGAACGTTCAGAAATGATACGTTTAATTGATGAATATACTAAAAAAGTTGATATGAATGAATTTTTATTAAGAGAGCCTCAAACATTATCTGGTGGGCAGAAGCAAAGAGTAGCAATTGCTGGAATTCTTGCACTTAATTGTGATATTATTATTTTAGATGAGGCTACATCTATGCTAGATCCACAAGGTACAAAAGAGATTATCGCATTAATTAAAGAGCTCCACACTAAATACAATAAAACAATTATTACAATAACTCATGATTTGAATTTAGCTGAATTATCAGATCATGTTCTTGTTTTTAAAGAAGGTAAAATTATTAAAGATGGAACACCATCTGAAATTTTCAAAGAAAGGGATATATTATTAAGCTCAAATCTTGATATGCCATTTACACTTAAGGCATATTACGAGGCTTCACAAAACAAACTATTAGCTAATAATAAAGAGCTTATGGATGCATTATGGGAATATCATTTAAAGAAGTAAGTCATTATTATCCTGGACTTAAAAAGAAGGATTTTACAATAGCTTTAGAGAGTATTAATTTAGATATAGATGCTAATAATGAATTTATAGCAATAGTAGGTAAAACTGGAAGTGGAAAATCTACTTTAATTCAGCATATGAATGGTTTGCTTTTACCATCGAGAGGTAATGTTCATATTTTTGATAATATTATTACTCCTAATAAGAAAAAGAATCCTAAATTAAAAGGAGTGAGAAAAAGGGTTGGGTTTGTTTTTCAATTCCCAGAATATCAATTATTTGAAGAAACAGTCTTAAAGGATATAATGTTTGCACCTCTTAATTTTGGATTTACTAAAGAAGAAGCCCAAGAAAAAGCTATAAATATTGCTAAGCTTTTAAAAATTGATGGGATATTAGATAAATCACCATTTAATTTATCTGGTGGTCAAATGCGTAAGGTTGCTATAGCTGGTATTTTAGCATATGAACCAGATATTTTATTACTTGATGAACCAACTAGAGGATTAGATCCTTTAGCTGCCAAAGAGATAATGGAATTATTTTATCAAATTCATAAGGATACAGGTAAGACAATTATTCTTATTAGTCATGATATGAATATTGTTTATCAATATTCTACTAGAGTAGTTGTTATGAATAACTCTAAAATTACATACGATGGTAATAAAATAGATTTATTTAAATCTAAAATTTATGAAGATAATAATTTAACTAAGCCTGATGTTTTAAAGCTAATTGATTATTTAAATTATAAATTTGATTTTAAATTAGATTATGATATTTATACACTAAATATTTTATTAGAAAAATTAAATAGGATTGTAGGTGATATACATGAATAATATATCATTTGGTCAATTTGTACCTGGAAATAGTTGGATATATAAGTTAGATCCAAGGACAAAGATTCTATTAACAATTTCTTTGATTGTTTTAATATTTCTAATTCCTAATTTATTAGGAATGGTTATCGCTTTAGGTGTTTATATATTAATTTTTTTGACAACTAGAATTCCCTTTATGAAGGTTTTAAAGGGATTAAAGGGAATCATGTTTTTATTGATGTTTACAGTTATTTTACAGCTTATTTATACTAAGAGCACAACTGATGCACCTCTTTATACTTTTAATATGAGTATTGGTTTATTTCAGACTTTAATTATAGTTGGTATATTATTATTTTATTTTTTAACAAAAAAATATATTAAATTTAAGCTAATCTATTTATTGGTAATTGTTTTTTTAATATTTATAGTTTTATGGAATAATCCATTTGAAAAATGGGAATGGAATTTTAATTTTATTTGGACAAGCTTTAATTTTGATATTTATGAAGCTGGTATATCAAAGGCTGGTTTTGTTTTTATTAGAATAGTTTTGATGATAGGAATTACCTCCTTACTTACTCTTACAACAATGTCTACAGATATTAATAATGGATTAGAATGGATACTAGCTCCATTAAAGCTATTTAAGATACCTGTTTCTGTTTTTGCTATGCTTGTATCATTAACATTAAGATTTATTCCAACTTTGTTAGAAGAAAGTAAAAAAATAATGAATGCTCAAGCATCCCGTGGTGTTGATTTTCAAGAGGGTAAGCTATCTGATAAGGTTAATCAAATAATTTCTTTATTAATACCAATGTTTGTTATCTCATTTAAAAGAGCTGACGATTTATCAAATGCTATGGAGGCAAGAGGATACATTATTGGCGGAAAAAGAACTAAACTTGATGAATTAAAGTTTAGATGGCGTGATTATATGTGTGATACTATCGTTATTTTGTTGTTTACTTTTGTTATTTGGAGTAGATTTTATGTTTAGATATAAATGTATTATTTCATATGATGGTACAAATTATATGGGATTTCAAATACAAGAAGATTTACCAACAGTTGAATTAGAAATAAAAAAAGCATTTCTTAAAATGCTTAATCTTGATATAAAAATATATTCCTCTGGAAGAACAGATCGATATGTTCATGCAATAAACCAAGTTATTCATTTTGATCTAGAAAAACAAATTCCAACTTCTGGTTTAGAAAAAGGATTGAATACTTTTTTGCCTAGTGATATTTTTATAAAAAGTATTGAAAAGGTATCAGAAGATTTTCATGCTCGATTCTCTGCAATTGCGAAAGAATACCGTTATTATATTAATGTTAAGGAATATAATCCATTAACCATTAATTATGCTCCAAATATAACTTATTTAGATTTAGATTTAATGAAATCAGCAATTAGTTTATTAGTGGGAACACACGATTTTAAGGGTTTTGCATCAGCTAGCATTGATCCTCGTAAGGATACTATTAAAACAATTTATGAAGCAAAAATCAATGTTAGAGGAGATTATTTAGAATTTGTATTTATTGGAAATGGTTTTTTAAAGCATCAAATTAGAAGAATGATGGGTGCATTAATAGATATTGGAAGAGGAATCTATAGTAATGATCTAATCATCCAGGTTTTAGATAAGAAGGATCCTAAAATATCACATAGAGTTGCACCTGGATGTGGACTTTATTTATACAATGTAAGATATTAACGTTACTGATGTAACGTTTTTATTTTTAAAAAAATGTTAATTATGAACTATGGTTCGTGGAATTATAGTTCAAGCTTGGCGATAATAAAGCCGAGGTTATGTTAAATGGAAAAAAATGTAATTAAAACAAAAGAAATAAATACTCCTGAAAAATTTGGAAAAAGAATTAGAAGCTTAAGAAAAAAGTATAATCTTACTCAAGAGGAACTAGCTTATAAGATTAATATGTCAGCTAGAAATTTAAGTGATATTGAAAATGGAAGAGTAAATTGTCATTATACTACAATTTGTTTTTTAGCTGAGGCCTTTGATATTTCTTTAAAGGAGCTTTTTACTGAGGAAGAATAATAGAATTTTCTTATTTTTTTTGATTTTAAAAAATTAAATATTTTATTAATGATAATAAAAGATATAAAAAAAACATTATCCATATTATTGTACTAATTGCTATTGCCATAATAGGAGCTTTGGCTAATTTATAATTATTCATTATACATCACTCACTTCTATTATATATTATTGCACGATATTAAAAAAATATGTCATAATTTATTATTTCATTTTATCTTGTAAAAATCATTAAAATAAAATATAATTACTAACATAGGTGAATTAATATGAAGTATTTAAAAGAAATGTATAAAGATTTAATATTAGTATTGGTGTATATTATTTTAGCAGATATTGTATATGTATCAATTGCCCAAATAATTTGGGGACAATGGTATTTAAGCTTGTTAGTTGGTATTGCCATTACACTTATTGGTTCAGTTATAGGTTTTTTTTATTTAAAAAATGAGAGAAAGGATACTACAAAATGATGTAGCTTGGTAATTGAATATGGAATACGTTTTAAGAACATATGATATTGTAAAGTCATATAATGGACATCGTGTTTTAGATGAATTATCCATTAATATATGTAAAGGTGATATCTATGGTTTTGTTGGTGAGAATGGATCAGGAAAGACAACAATTATTAGAATTGTTACTGGCTTAATATTTCCAAATAGAGGTGGTTATGAGTTATTTGGGGTTGATCATAAGAGCAAAGATATCTTAGATCAAAGAAGAAAAGTTAGTGCTATAGTTGAGAGTCCATCTATTTACAATAATTTATCAGCAAGAGATAATCTATTAATGCAAGCATCAATATTTGGAATTGATATTAATAATCGGGTTGATGATATTTTAATTGATGTTGGTTTAGGTGATGTAGTTAATGACAAGAAAAAAGCAAAGAATTTTTCTTTGGGCATGAAACAAAGATTAGGCATTGCTATGTGCTTGGTGTTAGAACCTGAGTTTTTAATATTAGATGAGCCAATGAATGGATTAGATCCAGCTGGAATTGTAGAATTACGAGAACTTATTATTAAATTAAATCAAGAAAAAAATATTACTTTCTTAATATCTTCTCATATTTTATCAGAGCTATCCTTAGTTGCTAATAAATTCGGCTTTATTTCAAAGGGAAAGCTTATTAAAGAAATAAGCAAAGAAGACTTAGATAAAGAGTTAGCAGATAGAATTATTATTTCAACAGATAACCCTGAAAAAGCGTTAGAAGTTTTATCAACAATTTCTTCTAATTTAAAATTACTTGATAATAAAGTGGTTGTTTATGATGAAATTGAAGTAAATGATGCAATGAAGTTACTAGTTGATAATCAAATATCAATTTTAGGTATTAATTGTGAAAAAACTTCTATTGAAGATTATTACCTTAATTTAATAGGAGGTAAGCGTCATGCTTAATTTACTTAAATCAGATTTAAAGAAAATAATTAAGGATAAGTTATTTATCGCTGCTATAATTGTAGGAATATGTTTAGCTATTTTTGTGCCAATTAGTAATATTTTTACAGAAATAGTATATAACGAAATTGGAATAGAAATGGAAGTTAATGCAAGAGATATTTTATTTGCATCAATGAATCCTTGTAATAATTTTGGATTTTTAATTGCTATTTTTATGGCTGTTTTATTAAGTAAGGATTTTTCTTATGGAACTATTAGAAACAAAATAATATCAGGAAATTCTAGAACTAAAATATTTTTATCATTGTTTTTATCAACAACAATCGTTATGTGTGGATTAGTTTTAGGACAATCTCTTTTATCATTTGCAATTTCATTGGTTTTCTTTGATTATTATCAAATAGCATTTAGTATTAGTGAATTTGGTTATTTAGTTGCATCAATTGTATTTATGCTTTTAATTTACGTTTTTATATCTGCCTTCCTAACATTTTTCTGTGTTGGCTTAAAGAAGCTATCACTTGGTATAGTCTTTTTTATAGTGATGATATTTGCTTTAATGATAATTGGATCAATAACAATTAGTCTTCTAATGGTAGATTTGTCACCAGCTGGTGAAACTATTGTAAATATTATAAATTATTGTAATGTAATTAATTTGGTTAGCTATTATATAGGTGCTGATACTGCATATTTACTAGAAGAAGTAATAGCTTGTATATTAACACCACTTGGTTTTGGTTCTTTATATATTTTATTAGGCCTTAAAATATTTAATAAAACAGATATTAAATAATAATATTGAAATTATTAACATTTATGATATAATATTTTCGAATCCTAGTTGATTAGAACTAGTAATTTAATTGAGCATTTAAGAGAGCTATTGTTTGGTGGAAAATAGTATGTAGATTAAATGAATCTATCTATGATAGGAATCGTATTCCGCGTTAAGGAAATTAAGTGCTAGCAAAGCTAGAATTAAGGTGGCACCGCGATATTTCGTCCTTAGATATTCTAAGGACTTTATTTTTTGAAGGAGAGAAGAAAAATGCTAGATATTAAATTTTTAAGAGAAAATCCTGATGTTGTTAAAGAAAATATTAAGAAAAAATTTCAGGATGCAAAATTACCATTAGTTGATGAAGCTATCGAGCTTGATAAAAAGATTAGAGCTTTAAAAGCTGAAGGTGAAGCATTACGTGCGTCAAGAAATGATTTAAGTAAGAAAATTGGTTCATTAATGAAAGAAAAGAAAATTGATGAAGCAAATAATATTAAGGCAATTGTTGCCAAAAATAATGCAAGAATAACTGAAATTGATCCAGAATTAGATGAAGCAATTCAAGCCTTAAATAAAGTAATGATGGTTATTCCAAATATTGTAGATAGTAGTGTACCAGTTGGTAAGGATGATAGCGAAAATGTTGAAAATGAAAGATTTGGCGAACCTATTGTTCCTAATTATGAAATACCTTATCATGCTGATATTATTGCAAGATTTAATGGTCTTGATAAAGAAGCATCAGGTCGTACTAGTGGAAACGGATTCTATTATTTATGTGGATCAATTGCTAGATTACATTCAGCTATGCTAAGCTATGCAAGAGATTTCATGATAGATAAGGGATTCACATATTGTATACCACCTTTTATGATTAGAAGTGATGTTGTTAATGGTGTAATGAGTTTTGCTGAAATGGAAAATATGATGTATAAAATAGAAGGTGAGGATTTATATTTAATTGGTACCTCTGAGCATTCAATGATTGGTAGGTTTAAAAACCAAATTGTTAAGGAAAATGAATTGCCAATTACATTGACATCTTATTCTCCATGCTTTAGAAAAGAAGTAGGTGCTCATGGTATTGAAGAAAGAGGAATATACCGTGTTCACCAATTCGAAAAACAGGAAATGATTGTTTTATGTAAGCCAGAAGAAAGTATGGAGTGGTACAACAAGATGTGGTCATATACAGTTGAATTTTTTAGAAGCCTTGATGTACCAGTTAGAACCTTAGAATGCTGTACTGGTGATTTAGCTGATTTAAAGGTTAAATCATGTGATGTTGAGGCTTGGAGTCCAAGACAGCAAAAGTATTTTGAGGTAGGCTCTTGCTCTACATTAGGTGATGCTCAAGCAAGAAGACTTCAAATACGTACTAAGGGTGAAAATGGCACATATTTAGTACACACATTAAATAATACGGTTTTAGCTTCGCCTAGAGGATTGATTGCGTTTATTGAAAATAATTATAATGAAGACGGAAGTATTAATATTCCAAAGGCCTTAAGACCATATATGGGTGGCTTAGAAATAATTAAACCAGTAAAATAAGAGGTATGTGCCTCTTTTTTTAAAGAAGGAGCTAGGATATATGTTAAAAAAATTTATAAGCTATTATAAACCATATAAAGGAATGTTTTCCTTAGACATGCTAGCATCTTTAGTCATTGCTATAATAGGAATGGGATATCCAATTTTAACTAATACCTTATTAAGAGATATTATACCAAGTGAAAATTATGAATTAAATAAGAAAATTCAATTAATTATTTTTATTGGAATTCTATTATTGCTATGCTATTTAATAAGAATGCTTTTAAGATATTTTGTTCAGTATTATGGACATGTTATTGGTGTAAAGATGCAGGCTGATATGCGTAGAGATATGTTTAATAAGCTTCAAAAATTACCTTATTCATACTATGATGAACATGAAACTGGTAAAATAATGTCTAGAATGACAAATGATTTAATGGAGGTTTCAGAGCTTGCTCATCATGGTCCAGAAAATTTCTTTATATGTGGTATCTCAATAATATTATCCTTAATTTATTTATTTACAATAAATTGGTTATTTACTTTGATTATTTTAGCTTGTGTACCAATATTGATTGTTATTACTTTGGTATTTAGAAAAAGGATGAATATAGCATTTACAGAATCTAAAAAGTCTGTTGCTGAAATTAATGGTGCATTAGAATCCTCTATAACAGGTATTAGAGTAACTAAAGCATTTACAAATAGTAAAAAGGAATTAGAAAAATTTGAAGTAGGTAATAATAATTATATAAAAGCTCGTAGTAAAGCTTATAAAGCAATGGGTCAATTCTTTTCATCAACTACCTTTGTTACTGATTTATTTAATATAATTATTTTAATAGGTGGAGGCTTACTTGCTATAACTGATAATCTTACTATTGCAGAATATACAGTTTTTGTTGTTTCTGTAAGCTTATTCATTACACCTTTAACAACATTAATTAATTTTGTTGAGCAATATCAAAATGGTGTTACTGGCTTTAAACGTTTCTTAGAAATTATGGATGCAAGAGAAGAAAAAACTGATGATCATGCAATAGATGCCCCTAGATTAAAGGGAGCAATTGAATTTCAACATGTTAGCTTTGAATATAATAATATAGATTATTTAGAAAATGATGATTTAGTTGAAAACACTAAGAGCGTATTAAATGATGTATCTTTTAAGGTTGATGCTGGAAAAAAGATTGCTTTGGTAGGACCAAGTGGTGGAGGAAAAACAACAATTTGTCATTTGATTCCTAATTTCTATCAAATTAATGAGGGTAAAATAATAATAGATAATTATGATATTAATAAACTTACCTTTGAAAGCTTAAGAAAAAATATTGGTATTGTTCAACAGGATGTATTCTTATTTAATGGAACAATTAGAGAAAATATTTTGTACGGTAGATTAGATGCGACAGAGGAAGAAATTTATGAGGCTGCCAAATGTGCTAATATTCATGATTATATATTATCATTAGAGCATGGATATGATACTCAAATAGGAGAAAGAGGAGTAAGACTTTCTGGTGGGCAAAAACAAAGAATTAGTATTGCTAGAGTTTTTTTAAAGAACCCTGCTATTTTAATATTAGATGAAGCAACAAGTGCTTTAGATAATGCCACTGAAGTTTTAATACAGCAAGCGTTAGATGATTTATGTAAGGGAAGGACAACATTAATTGTTGCACATAGATTATCGACAATCAAAAATGCTGATGAAATCTTAGTTATAATGGATGGCAGAATTGTTGAAAGAGGAAGCCATGATGATCTAATGAAGCTTGATGGTGAATACGCAAAGCTTTATAATGCTCAATTTATAAAACAATAAGGACTGTGGTTTTACAGTCCTTTATATTGTTGTACATATGTAATTAAAGGTATTACTATCTATTAGGCTTAATGCTTTATCTATTTCATTATTAGATGGGTTAAATAAGAATATTGTTGGTCCACTACCACTAATATGAGGGTTTAAATTATTTTTTTTGAGCTTATTAAATAATATGTTTAGTTCTTTATTTAATTGAAGTGAAGTATTCTCTAAATCATTAAATAAGTTTTCATTTAATAAATTGATATTATTATTTTTTAAAGCAAGGATAATATTATCAATTTTTTCTTTTTTTGATTTTTTATCATAAATATAATTTTGATAAACTAGCTTGGTTGATAAACCAGTATTTTGTTTTAAAAGTAATAATTTAATTGGAGCCAAGTTATTAACTAAAGGATTAATTATTTCACCTCGATTTGTACAAATAGCAGTCTTGTTTTCTATAAAAAATGGCACATCACTACCAAGAGAAGCCGCTAATATCTTCAGCTCTTCATTAGATGCATTAATGTTAAATAATGTATTTAACCCTTTTAGAGTAGCTGCAGCATCAGAACTTCCACCAGCTAGTCCAGCAGCCATAGGGATTTTTTTGTGTAATTTAATTAAAACCCCTGATTTTATTTGATATGTATTGATGAACAATTTGGCAGCTTTTAGAATAATATTATCTTCGATGGTATTATCTTCTAAAATAATTTCATTATTTTCATAGAATTCTAATTCATCATATAGGCTAATTGGAATCATAATATTATTAACCATATGATAGCCGTTTTTTTCATCCATTACCTCTAAGGCTAAATTAATTTTAGAATTTGCTGCAATTTTTATCATATTTTACCTCATTAACAATCTCATTTTACCATAGGTCTCAACTCCACCTATGCTTCCTTTTTTCATTTTTGAAAAATTATATAAATTCTTAATATCTATTATTTGATCAAGTGGAGTTATGGCAGCTAGTATTCCTACTATAGCCGGATCGTATGCTTCAATATTGCCTCTATTAATAGAGGAAGCAAAATTTGCTCCACTTGCAATTAATGCTTCAAAGTTACTTCCACAAGCCCCAGCGTAAATACATATATCGTCTAAAGAATATTGTTCTCTTATTTTAAGAATTGCTTTCATAAAATGAAGAGTATTTTTATAATTTTCTAAATCATTTAATCCTTTTTTATTGTATGAATCATGACCGGTAATAATAACAATATTAGGGCGATATTTTCTAATATTATCGATGATTGAGATACTAATGCTTTCTTCGTTAATTATTAATCCATTTGCATAAATATTTAAGGATTTATATAATCTCATACATTTATCTAAATAGGTTGTATCACTATCTATATGAAGAATTTTACCAGTAATATGAGCTATTTTGTCTTTATAGCTTTCAATAATAATATTTTCCATTCTTAAATCTTCATTTTTATACTTCTCAATCTCATCATTATCGATAATTTTTAAATCATCAAGACTACTATCAGCAAGTAATCTAACATATAAACCAGATAAATAAGCTTTATTATCAATAATATCAATTATTTTAAATATAATATCACAATTATATGATAATCTACCTACAATATCTCCTTTTTTCAAGTCAATCACCGATTAAATATATGATTAATATTTATCAAATATGTAATTACTTATTTCAATAAAATTATCTATGGTTAATTCTTCAGCTCTTACATTATTTTTTATATTTAAAGTATTTAACATTTGATTAATAAACTCTTTGTTATATTTTAATGATAAATTATTATATAATGTTTTTCTTCTTTGATTAAAACTAAGTCTAATAAGCTCGAAAAAAAGCTCTTCATTTTTAACGTAATATTTAGGTTCATTATATAACTCTAGCTTAACAACAGCACTATCAACATTTGGTGCTGGAATAAAAACAGTTCTAGGGACATTAAATATTTTTGTAGCTTCAGCCCTATATTTAATTGCAATGCTTAATGCATTATAATCCTTTGTTTTAGGATTTCCGCATATTCTTTGGGCAACCTCTAGCTGCATCATCATAACGTATTTTTTAATTTTATTAGTTTTACTTAACAATCCTAGGATAATAGGAGTTGTAATATAATATGGTAGATTAGCAGCAAGATAAATTTTTTTAAAATTTTTTTGATATATTGAAATATCTCTATTAATATCTACGTTTAATATATCTTCATTTATTATTTCATAGTTACTATAATTAACCAGGTTCTTTTTTAATATTGGGATTAATTCACTATCTATTTCATAGCATAAAACAAAGCCTGCTAAATTACATAAATGTTCAGTTAGGCTTCCTAATCCTGGACCTATTTCTATTACTAATGTATCCTTATCAATATCAATAGAAGAAGCAATTGAAGACAAAATATTTTGGTCTGTTAAAAAATTTTGACCAAATTTTTTCTTAGCATTAAGATTATTATCACTTAATGTAGTATTTATAAATTTTGAATTTCCTATTTTACCTTGCATATTATTTCCTTTAATTCATCTTTGGTTATTTGAATAAGATTTAATCTTTTTAAGAATGTTTTAGCATTTGGCTTTCCAATATTTAAATAGTCAGATACTTTATCTCTTAAAATAGAACTATTATTTGTGCCATTAAGACCTAATTCGTATAAATCCTTTATATTAATTGTATCTTTAATTATTGAATTAGAATATATATTTTCTAATGATTTTTTTATCGATTCCTTAGATGCATGTTCAATTCCGACTTTTTTATGGTTAGAACTAATACAATCCTTTTTTCTTAAAAAAGCATGCTTAGCAGAAGGAATTAAATCAGATATTGTTTTTCTTATTTTTTCACCTGGAAAATCTGGATCTGTAAATATTATTATCGAATGATTTTCACTCATTTTTTTAATTAAATCTAATGTTTGTTGACTAATCTCACTACCATTAGTTATTATACAATTTGCATTAGGATATATTGATTTAATTTTTATTTCATCATGTAAACCTTCAACTATTATTATATCATTCATATTAATCCTCAAAATAATATATTCTATCAACAGTTTTATTGCTGGAGGTTGCTAAGCTTTTTATTATAGGTGAATATTGGTATAATGATTTTATTTTTCCATCAGGTAATAAAACTTTTATATCATTTATATCACTTTTTTTGCTATGAAGATATGCAACTCCTGATACACTAATATGATGATAAAAATATTTTTTATCTTTGTATTTATCTTTTAATGCTTTTAAGATTTCTTCATCAGGCTCGTTAGCCAAATCAATAAAAGAGAAAAGGTGTCTATTCTCAAATGCATTAGCTAATTTATTTAAAACTAAATCTTTAGATTTTGTTAGTTGTTTTATTAACCCATTAACGTATGTGTCATCTAATTCAATATATGATTCAATATCATCATTATTTTTTAAAACATTAATAAATGAATTGACTGTTGCATCTATTGATTCATTTTTTTGTTCTAAATCTTTTATTCTTTCATAAATTCCTTCTAAAATACATTCATAAGCTCTTGCTACAGGATGATAATATACTTGAAAATACATATGGTATCTACTCATTAAATATGATTCAATAGAGTGGACACCACTTGCTCTAACACAAACCTTATTATTTTCAATCTTCATGCTTCTTAGAATTCTAAAATAATCTATATGACCATAAGCAGCACCTGTAAAATAAGCATCTCTAGATAAATAATCCATTCTATCAACATCTAATTGAGAGGATACTAATGCTTCAATTAGAGGGAATCTATTATCATGTGAAATAACAGATGCTATATCACAAGCAAGAGTTTCATTTATAGATAAAATTTTATTTACATTGGTTTCAGCACTTAAAAGTAATTTTACTGTCATATCTTCATGAGATGTTTCAATAACATTCTCAAAAGCATGGGAATATGGTCCATGTCCAATATCATGTAATAATGCTGAACATAAAAAAACTAGTTTTTCATATTCAGATAACTTATCCATTCCTTCAACATTTTGTATTACAAGATTTGCCATTTGATAAGCCCCAAGGGAGTGAGTGAATCTTGAATGCTCTGCAGTTTGGAAAACCATTGATACTCCACTAAGTTGACGAATTCTTCTAAGCCTTTGAACTTCTTTTGAATCTATCAAATCGCTAATTATTTTATAATCTACAGTTATGTAGCCATAAAGAGGATCTCTAAAAACCTTTGTTCTTTGTAATTTTGTATACATATCATCAATCCTTTCTTTACTTCATTTTTATTTTATCACAAATAATACCATTTTCAACTTTACTCTTTTTAATATTTAAATTATAATCTATTTGAATAAAAAAGAAGAGGCGAAATTATGAGAATCAAGAAAAAACTGGCTATATTTATTTTATTAGCAATATTATTTGGTGTTTGTTCATGTAGCATTATCAACACCACAAGCTCTAATATATCAAGTACACCAGGAGGTAGCACACCAGAAACAAGCA
>JBJEFS010000135.1:0-7974 GCA_051874325.1 Anaeroplasma sp. | reverse complement strand
CAAGCATACCGGAAACAAGCACACCAGTGCCAAGTACACCAAATATATCAATACCAGGTGAGTCGATAACTGAAGCTCCAATAACTTCTACAGAACCAATTTCTGAAAAAATTGATGTTATTTTTTATATGGAAGGTTTAAAATATAAAACTTTATCTGTAGAATCTAATACATGTGTATCAAAACCAGAAGATCCAGAGAAAATAGGTTATACATTTGAGGGCTGGTATGCAGATGTTGATTTTTTAGTTTTATATGATTTTACTTCTCCAGTTACGGAGGAATTGTCATTATATGCAAAATTTGAAATTAGTAAGTATACTATAGAGTTTGTAAACACAACAATAGGAAGTATTAAGGTTGAATATAATGAAAAAGTAACACAACCAGAAGATCCAAAAAAGACAGGTTACACATTTAAGGGTTGGTATATAGATGCTGAGTTTACAACAGAATATAATTTTAATACAGCTGTGGTAAATGATTTGAAATTATATGCAAAGTTTGAAATTAATAAGCCTACTGTTTATTTTATAAGTGAAGGAAGTATTTATAAGTCAGTAGTTGTAAATTATGATACAACTGTTGATGAGCCAGTAGATCCGTCAAAAGCAGGTTATAGCTTTAAGGGCTGGTATACAGATTCTACATATACCGAACAATATTCATTTACAAATAAGGTAACAAGTGATTTATACTTATATGCAAAGTTTGAAAAATTAAATGCTTCTACCATAGAAATTAATATTACTTCATCTGGAGGATATAATGAGGGTGCTTACGTAGAATTTGATGTTATTCCTTCATTAATTAATGCAAGTGATTATACAATTTCTTATAAATTATCGTCAAATCTATCTTATATATCTATTGATACAGAGCTTATTAGACTAAATTCAACTACTGTAAGAGCTGATTTGGTTGGGTTGGTTAAGGGTACATATTCAATATTAATAGAATGTGAAATTGATAATGAGAAAATTAGTAAAGAAATTTCTAATGTAGAAGTTGGTGAAGCTGATAGATCAGGATATGCTCATTTTGTAGCTAAAGATAATGAGATTGGGGCATATAATGACGATGGTAGTTTAAAGAGTAATGCAGTAGTAATATATGTTACAAATGAAACTAAAAATACTGTAACTTATAATGGTAAGACTGGTATTGTGAGTATTTTAAAAAATATATCTTCAGTAACAAAACCTGTAGTAGTTCGTTTTATTGGTAGGATTACGACAAATCAATATATAGTTAAGGATGATGAACCAAGATTAGCAGATAATTCTAATTATACTACTGATGCTGAAAATAAAGCTTTTTTAACAAATAATTTAGAAACTACATATGGAGAAAATTTAGTTGGACTTGTATGTAATGTATCTGATAAAAAGGGAAAAAAGACATACAAATACACTACAACTAAAACTGGGTTAACATTATCGTCAACTGGTTCAACAAGTGCTAAAACAACAACATATAAAGGTGATAAATATCCAAGTTTATATGGTAAAACAGTTTATGATGATGATTCATATTTTAATATGCTTGATATAGCATCTTCAACACTAGGCTTAACTATTGAGGGTATAGGTACAGATGCTGAGATTTTCCAATGGGGATTTACATTTAGTAAGTGCTGTAATGTTGAAGTAAGGAATTTAACTTTTACTGATGGCCCTGAGGATTCATGTAGCTTTGAGGGTAATGCTTCTAGTCCACAAAGCTATACTGGTTTTTGGATTCATAATAATGTGTTTAATAGAGGAATTAATAATTGGGATATTTCAGGTGAAAGAGATAAATATGCTGGTGATGGAGCAATGGATTTAAAAGGAATATGTGGTGTAACTGCTTCTTACAATGTATTTAATAATTGTAAAAAAACAGGACTTGTAGGTGGAAGTGATACGGATGTTCAATATGATATTACTTTCCATCATAATTATTACAATAATGTTGAATCAAGATTACCACTTGGAAGACAAGCTAATATGCATTTTTATAATAACTATTACAATTTTACTGATAGTAAAAAAACAAGTGTTACTATAGACTTAAGAGCTAATGCGTTTGGTTTTTCCGAATATAATTATTTTGATGGTTATTCAGGTAAACCGAGATGTACAGTTGTTTCAGATAACAGTTATTATCCGGCAGTAAAATCATATAATGATTATTATGGTGCAAACACAAAAGCCCCAACCTCTTCATATCAGGCAGCTACAATTGTTTCAGATAGAACGGCAGCAGTTTCTAATGGATGTAAGATTAATTCTGTTGATTATTCTTCATTTGATACTAATTCATCATTGTTCTATTATGATTCAATTAATAAAAAATCAAATGTTTCAATTCTAACACCTGTTGCAGAAGTTCCTGAATTTGTAAAAAATAATGCAGGAATATTAAAAGGTAATTTTACCAGTGAAGATACTGACAATGGAAATAATAGTGGTGATTCTGGAAGTTCAAATACTTGGACTACAGTACTTTCAAATGATTTTAGTACTGCTCAAACAATTACTGAGGTAGCAACAGCGCCGTCATCACCAGGCCTTTATTATATGTATACCGATGGTGGAACAGCTACTGATAATAATATTTCAATTAAAAATAATTCTTTATATATTTATGATAACTCTTCAGCTGCTTCAACTTATGGTTATTATATGTTTGATAACAGCTATAATAGTGGTAAGGTTAGAATATCATTAGATTTTACACCTGAAACTGTAAATTCAAAATGGTCAATGATTAGTTTTATTGATGGTGCAAATAATTTACAGGTAAGAACAGATGCTAATAAATTTTTAGGTTATTCGGTTGATGGTGGAACAACAACTATAGCAATGTTTGATTCTGCATATACTGCATCAACAACATATACTATTGTCTTGACTGTTGATTTTGATAATAATACTGCAAGTATAAGTATAAATGGTACTACAGCAGCTATTGACGGATTTAAATCTAAAGAATTTAAAGGATTAATGTTCCAAACTGCAATTTCTGCTTTAAGAAGCTTTACTATTGATAATATATTAATAGAAACAGCTTAAACTTATAATTAAGGTCTAATACTGTATAAATATACAGTAACATTAGGCCTTTTTATTTTTTATAGAAAATAAAATTAAAAAAATAAAAACGCTTTACTATATTTTATATTCGTGTTATAATATCTTTGAATTATTTTTTGTTAACGCTTTCATTTTAGAAAATGTTTAACAGATAGAAAAAGGAGAAAAGAATAAGATGAAGAAAAAAAGAATTATTGTTGGTGCTCTTTTAGCAACAGCTATATTTGGTTTAGCTGCATGTAATAAGACACCTTCGAATACGAGTACTTCTACAGAACCAAGTACTCCAACAACAACTGTACCTAATGTAAAACAGTTTGATGTTAAATTCTATGTTGACAACAGTGTTAAAGAAACAAAAAAGGTTGATGAAGGATCTAAAGTTACAAAGCCAGCAGATCCTAGCAAAACAGGATATGATTTTGCAGGTTGGTATACAGATTCTGCATGCACAACAGCATATGATTTCAACGCAAAGGTAACAGCTGCATTAAATCTATATGCAAAATTTAATATTAAAACATTTACAGTAACATTTAGTGGTGCTGAAGTAGGGGCTCAAACTGTTAATTATGATGGAACAGTTACAAAGCCAGCAGACCCAGTTTCAACTGAAACTGGTAAACATTTTGCAGGCTGGTATACAGATTCTGCATATACAACACCATTTGACTTTAATACAAAGGTAACTAGTAATTTAACATTGTATGCTAATTTTGCTACAGATGTTTATACAGTTAAATTTGAAGGTGCAACAGTTGCTGAACAAAAGGTTGAATATGGTAAAAAGGTGTCAAAACCAGCAAATCCAACAAAAGCTGATAATATCTTTGTTGGTTGGTATACTGATGATACTTATGCAACAGCATTTGATTTTAATCAAGCTGTTACAGGTAACGTTGTAGTTTATGCAAAGTTTATTGCTGTTGGTTCAGCTAATTTATACATTCATAATGATGGTAAAAATAATGAAGTTACACCAATTACTGTAACTTTAGATCAATATTATAATGGTGAATTATTTGGTATCCCTGATGAATCTGCAGTGCCTGCAACTTTAGAAGATGATTATAGATCATTTGGTGGTTGGTATACAGATTTAGGCTGTACTCAAGAATTTAATCCTTCTGATGGTATTACAGAGGATACTCATATTTATGCAAAATGGGTTGGTGCTCAAAAACAAGCAAATTTCCGTTTCCTAGTTAGTGAATTAACTAGTATTACTTCTGGTTCTGAAAAGTGGGAAAATGATGTTAAAAAGCAAATTTTCGTATTAGGTGCTGGAACAGAGGTTCGTTATCGTAAGAAAAATTATGTTGCACCAGATGGTTCAACGACAACATATACTCATTCAGTTAAAATGAATGGTACAAATGCAAAGTTTACAGTAAATATACCAGCTGATGGAACATTAAAGCTTTATATGCAAAATGGTTCTTCAACTAGTGCTTCATATCTTAATGTATTAAAGCCTGATGGAACAACTGAGCAAATTGGATATCCTGCTAAAGAAGGAACATCAGCTGTTAATCTATATGAATATGATGTGACTGCAGGTACATATGTATTTACATCAAATACAGGTACACTAGATATTTATGATGCTACATTTGCATGTACATTAAATTTATCACCAATTCAAGATATCGAGGTTACAAATAACGGTGTAGTTGAATACATTGAAGGTCAATCTTTTATTGATAATATTTCTGCTAGTATCGTATATGAAAATGAAACATCAGATGAAATTGATAGAGAAACAATGACTGGTTTAAGTGTTGATACATCTGCTCTTGATTTAACTACTCCTGGTCAATACAATGTTGTAGTTAAGTATGAAGTAACTGAAATGATTTATGGTGTAGAAAAATCAAATACTTATTCTAAGAATGTTGTAGTTAATGTATATGAATTACAAGGAATTAATTTAGGATTTAATGCTACAAAAGAAGCTAAGAATTCATATAATGGTATTTATGTAAATGATACAGTTCAAGTAGTTTATGTTGCTGGTATGGAATATGATGCATCTGCATTATCAGTTACAGCTGTAACTAAGGATGTTGTATCTGGTAAGGAAAAGACATTCTTATTAGATTCATCAGCATATACAATTGATAATGAAACTTCATTTGTTGTTGAAGGTGCTCAAAAGACTATAACAGTATCTTATACAACAAACGAAAAGACAAAATCAAGTAGCTATAATGTATATGTTGTTGCTGCTACACCATCTGTTGTTGCTGATACAGTTCAAGTAGCTGTTAATCCAAACTATGTTGGTGAAATTGGAGCTGTAGTTGATGGTTATAATACATTTACATCTATTCAACAAGCTTTAGATTTCTTAAATATTTTCTATGATTCAGAAAATGCAAACACTATCGTTGGTAAAAATATTGAATTAAAATTGGCTGAAGGTAAATATGATGAAAAGATTGAAATCAATCTTCCAAATATGACAATTGTTGGTGCTGGTAAGGAAACAACAATAATTGAATGGAATTCATTATATGGTGATCCTGATGAATCTGGATATATTCAAGTTACAGATTCAACTGCAACTGTTGCTGTTCGTGAGGAAGCAGTTAACTGTACAATTAAAGGTGTAACTATTTCTAACTACTGGAATGATAGAACAAAATATGTTGATTCTGGTAAAAATGGTGCTGCAGAAGGAAAGAATGCTACTGAGCATAGAGCTTTAGCAATTTTGATCCAAGCAGATAAGTTCATAATGGATGATTGTAAGCTTCTTGGTATGCAAGATACTATTGAATTATTCACTGGTCGTCAATTAATTAAAAATACATATATTTGTGGTACAACAGATTTCATTTTTGGTACAAATAATACTACATTATTTGAGGGTTGTACAATTGAAGTTAAAGCATCAGAAGATAGAAAATCTGGTGGATATGTTACTGCATTTAAGGGTGCAAATAAGGGTGAATCAGACTCTGTAACATATGGTGCAATTTTCAATGCTTGTACATTTACAGCAGAAGCAGATGTTCCAAAAGGTTCTGTAGCAATTGCTCGTCCTTGGGGTATTTATAGTGCTGTTGCAGTATTGAATTCTACTTTAGAAGAATGTATTGCAATGGGAACTACAGTTACTGATCAAAAGAATCAATATGCAGTTGTTGATACAACTACTGTAACAACACCTGATCCAGATACTACATATTATGTGGTTAATGGCAATGATTATGAAGCTGTTATTGGTTTAGCTGAATGGGCAGCTGAAACTACTTATTATACAAAGACTGTTACTGCTTCTCGTTATTATAATGGATTATCTAAAGATGCATTTAATTTAGATTCTAATCATTTACCAACTGTTAAGCTATATGAATATAACAATACTGGTGCTGGTGCAATGACTGATGAAGAATTAGCTAAGATTGTTGCAACTTATAAAGATGGTGAAGTAGATAAGACTGTTAGATTAGTTAATACATTAACTGCTGAAGAAGCTGCAAAATATATTGATCAAAAGGTAATCTTCGCAAAAGATAGTCATAAGAATGTTAAATATGCTGATAACTGGGCTGGTAGTGTTGAAGCTGATGTTACAGTAGAATTCTATTATGGTGAAGAACTATTATCTACAGTTAAAGAATATAGTGGAAATAAATTAGTTAAGCCAGCAAATCCTGTTGTTGATGATGATACTTTAACATTTGATGGTTGGTATGCAGATAGTGAATTAACTGTTAAATATGATTTCACAACAGCTCTTGAAGCTGGTACAGTAAAGATTTATGCTAAATTTAATATGGCTGAAACTAAAACTGATACATATTCATTAGATTTATCTAAGGTTACAGGCGCTGGTGGTGCAGCAGCTTCAGATAAGGGTACTTTAACTACAGAGCAATTAGGAAATGATTTCTTAACTGTTGTTGATTCTTCAAAGGTTACATCAAGAGTAAAAGATGGTGCTGTATATTGTATTGAAAATAAGGATGGCAACCTAGAAGTTACATTCAAGGGTACAGGTACAATTACAATTTCATATTGTTCTACAAGTGGCACTAATAATTCACGTATTAGAGTGGTTGACGAAAATGGTGTAGCTTGTAGTGCTACAAATATTGATTCAGCCTTTACATATGTTGAAGCAGAAACAGCTTATGAAATTTTTGGCTCAACTGCTAAATCAATTACATTCAACGTAACAGCAGCTGGTACATATACTATTGATTGTGTATCTGCATCAGCAGGACGTGGTGGTAGAATTTACGCTATTGAAATGACTGATACATATGCTGCAGCAGTTGATAAGACAATTATCGTAGAAGATACTACATTCTCATTTAATTCAAGTGATTCTACTGCTACATCAAATACATACTTTGTAGCAAAGAACACAGATAATGCTCAAGGTACAACATCTACTATTGGAAATTTAACAATTGATGCTACTGCATCAGGTGCTAAGTTTAGTGATAATGGTGGTAGTTGGTTCCAATTCAATACTGGTACAAAATTAATCTTCAAGGTTAAGTCAGGAGCTAAAGTTCAACTTGTAACATATAATGATCAAGATTTATTTAATTTAACATTAGATGGTGCTGAATTAACAAAAGGTGAAGATAAAAAATTCACAATTACAGCTGATGGCACTGTAACAATTGAAGCTACAGGCAACGGATATGTAGGTTATTTATATATTACTTATCCAATTGAGTAATCAGTTACTACAATTTGAAAATGGCTTTATCCAAACTATAGTAGGGTATATAAATATCTACTATGGATAATAAAATTAAATAATTAAAGAAATCATATAAAACTTCTTGTTTATAGTAGGATAAGCTACTTTCAAAAATGAGGAGATAAAAGGCAGTAACTTGCATCTAAGTCACTGCCTTTTTTTGTCATC
>JBJEFS010000134.1:0-7509 GCA_051874325.1 Anaeroplasma sp. | reverse complement strand
AAATTAGATAAAATAATCTGTATAACGATAATAAAGGAAGTTGAATTTGATGAATGTATCTAAAAGAATAATTGAGTTAAGGGAAAATAAAAAAATGTCTACTAATAAGTTAGCAAACATTGCTGGTATTTCTCAAAGCTACTTAAGAGATATTGAGTTAGGTAAAACGAGTCCAACTATAGAAAAATTAGAGTATATATGTGATGCTTTAAATATTACTTTATATGATTTTTTTAATGATGATGATTTTAATTCAAAATTAGATAATGCAATTAATATGCTAAATAAAGAACAAAAGGAAGCATTATTGGATTTTTTAAAAACAATAAAATAATAAAAGGATGTAGTTAATTTAAATAGTGTCAAAAGTCAATGATATAATATAATTTATTCATAATAAAAGCTGATAGTACAGTTGTACTTTCAGCTTTTATTATTAAGTAAAGGTTATCATTTTGTTTAAATAATATTGTACCTATAATTGTTATAATAATTCATATAATCATCTATTTCTTGTTTAACTTCTTCAAATACCTCATAGAACGCTATTAAAGCTTTTTTCTACAAGACTATATTTCTTACCATTATATTCTACTGTTCCATTATCATCTAAAATATATAAATTTTTAGCATAATACATTGGATTTGAATAATCATTAGAAAATAATATTTTATTCCATTCATCAATTGAACCATTATAATATACATTTGTTAAGCTATTACACTCATAGAATGCATAATTTCTTATACTTGTTACACTATTTGGGATTGTAATACTT
This sequence comes from Anaeroplasma sp., assembly GCA_051874325.1. Classification (GTDB taxonomy): domain Bacteria; phylum Bacillota_I; class Bacilli_A; order Acholeplasmatales; family Anaeroplasmataceae; genus Anaeroplasma. The sequence continues at coordinate 6,730 of JBJEFS010000134.1, read as the reverse complement.
ATTAAACTTTTATAATTTCGAAATGTATTTTCATTTATTTGATAGCTATTTCCATTAATATCATTTGGTAATATTAAATCAGTTTCTTTTCCTTCATAATTCAATAAATAATATTCATTATCTGTATTAATGAATACAAAGTCATTCTTTGTTATTATATTACTTTCTTCTTCAAGTGATTTGTGCACTACTTTTAAATAATCCTCTAAATGACCATGAAAACTTGAACCATTATAAATACTCATTGATGACAAATTATATATTTCAACTAGTTTATAGCATCCCATAAAGGCATTAGTTTGAAAATCTATTGTATCATTAATTGTAACTCTATATAAATTACTACAACAAGCGAATGCTTCTTCACATATTACACTTATACACTTTGGAATTGTAATACTTTTTAAGCTATTACAATTAAAGAAGGCATATTTTTCAATTCTTGATAATGTATTAGGAATAACTAATTTTGTTAATAAATTATATTTCTTTCCATTATTTTCAAATGTACCATTATTATCTAACATATATATACCATTTGAATAAAACATTGGATTTGATAATCTATTAGAGAATTCTATGCTACACCAATTTTCTATATCACCGTCATAATATAAAGCTGATAAACTAATGCAATTAGAGAAGGCTGCAGAACCAATACTTTTAATTGTACTAGGTAATGTAATACTTGTTAAACTTCTACAGTTATAGAAAGCCCACATTCCTATATTTGTAGTTTTATTAGAGAATATAACAGTATTTAAATTATAGCAATTTGAGAAGGCTTCTTCACCAATATCTACTATTGTATTAGGTATGATTATACTCTCTAGGCTTTCACAGTCATAAAAGCCTCTATAGCTTATTCTAATTACAGGAAAAGAATTATAGCTATTTGGTATAACTATTTGACTTAAATTTGAAGCTGGATTCTTAATTTTTACAGAATAGCCACCTTTAATCAATTCGTATTCAAATAAATCATTTTGTTCTGCTGGAATTTTAATCCAATATGAATATAATACTAAATCTGAATATATAAATGAATCAAAGTCAAAGGAATTAATACATTCTTCTTCTAAATACCAACCATTAAACATATAATCATCCTTAATTGGATCAGTTGGTTTTGTTGCTTTCATGCCTTTTTTAACTTTTTGTGATTCTATATTTTCATGATTAAACATTATTGTATATTCCACATTTGTTTCAGTTGGAATATCTTCAGTAGTACAGGATATCAGCATAAAGCTTGATATTAATAAAAGTAAAATTGCTTTGAATAATTTAATTATTTTTCCCATAAAAATAATAATCCTTTCATATATTATAATTATAATAAAATAATTATTATTTGTATACATTATTTTCATCTATTTGACAATAAATAAAAAATAGGAAGAGCCCTTTTAAGGTGGCACTTCCAATTTTTTTATTTATTTAATTTCAAATTAATCCATTTAATTGATTGGTAAATCCACTGACCAATATAAGGATTTATTTTATCTGGATTACCTTCTGCTGATTTTGCATTGGCAACACTTAAGCCATGTCCTCCCATTGGGTATAGATGATATTCAGCATTACAATTGTTCTTTTTATATGCTTCAAGTAATAAAAGTGAATTCATAACATTAACTGATTCATCAGTAAATGTACCCCATAAAAATAAATCAGGAGCTTCACTTGTAACTTGAGTTTCAAGTGAAAGATAAGTCATTAAATCTTGTTTATTAAAATCTTCCTTCAATAGATTAATAAATGAACCCTCATGAAAGTATTCCTTATTTGATGTTACAACAGGATAACCTAACATTATTAAATCAGGCTTAACACCATATTTTTGATAATGTAATGTAACCTCTAGCATATTATGACCACCAGCTGAAAAGCCTAAACCGATTATTTCACCTACTCTATCATCATTTCTTAATAATTTAAGAACATAAGCTAGATTATTAGATGGAACTGGATAAGCATCATCTGTTTCTCTATAATTTACGATTACAACATGAAAACCAGCTTGATTATATATTTCTTGAACTGGTTCTGATTCTCTAGGGGATGTATATTTATAACCACCACCCGCAGATATTACTACAGTTGGACGCTTATTATTATCTAAAAAATAGGTACGATAATAATTTTTAGTATTATTAATAAAAAACTTTTCCATATTATTCACCTATGATTTTTTTTATATCATTAATTTTATTTACTAAATCATTTTTTTGAATAGAATTATTGATTTTATCATAAAATGATAAATAATTATTTAATCTACTCTTATAATAATCTATATATTCTTTTGATTTTTTAATTAGTAAAATGGGACCATATTTTAATTCAAAATCAGAATATTCTTTATATCCTGGAATAAATACTATTATTTCGTAATATTTATTTTGATCAATAATAGCATATTCTTCATTTATATAAAACCCATTAGAACATAAATATTTTCTAACCTCATAGGAATCAGAATTAGGTGAAATAATTAATTTTTTATTAAGAATAGAATTATAGCCTTCTTCTAATATTTTATTAATTAGCATTCCACCCATACCAGATATAATTGCTGTATCAAAAGGAAGATTAATATTTTTAAAGCCATCTGATTGAATAATATCAACCTTATCAACTAAATTGTTACTATTAATATTAATTCTTGCCTGATTAAGTGGTCCCTGTGAAATATCAGCTGCGATTGCTTTTTTTACACCATAATACTTTAATGCCTTAATAACAGTATAGGCATGATCACAGCCGATATCACATATAGTATTTGAATCCTTACATAATGATGCTAATAAATCTAATCTATTCATTAGTGTTTAATCATAAAATCCTTTAATTTTCTACTTCTTGAAGGATGCTTAAGCTTTCTTAATGCTTTAGCTTCAATCTGACGGATTCTTTCTCTTGTAACATTAAACTCTTTACCAACTTCCTCTAATGTACGCTGTCTTCCATCAATTAAACCAAAACGAAGTCTTAATACACGCTCTTCACGATCAGTTAATGTAGCTAAAACAGAATCTAGTTCTTCTCTTAATTTCATTTTAGCAGTATATTCATATGGATCTAAGGCATGAGGGTCAGATATAAAATCACCAAGTGATGAATCCTCTTCCTCACCTACAGGTGATTCTAAAGAAATAGGCTCCTGAGCTATTCTTTGAATTTGTTGAACCTTTTCTACAGATATTTCCATACGTTCAGCAACCTCCTCTGGAGTAGGCTCACGAGATAATTCTTGGACTAATTGACGTTGTACTCTTACAAGTTTGTTAATTGTTTCAACCATATGGACAGGAATACGAATAGTTCTTGCTTGATCAGCAACTGCTCTAGTTATTGCCTGACGAATCCACCAGGTTGCATAAGTTGAAAATTTGAATCCTTTTTTATGATCAAATTTATCAACAGATTTAATTAATCCCATGTTACCCTCTTGGATTAAATCTAAGAATTGTAACCCACGACTTAAATACCTTTTAGCGATAGAAACAACTAAACGTAAATTAGCATTTACAAGCTTATCCTTAGCTTCATCAGCTTGTTCAGATAGTTTAAGTAGCTCTTCATATTCTTCAATAGAGACAGTATTTTGATCATCCTCTTCAATTTTTGCAAGTTTTTCTTTGGCTTCTCTACCTCTTACAACAATTTCTGCAAGTTCAGTTTCTTCTTCTGTAGTTAATAAAGGGATTTTACCAATTTCCTTTAAATACATTCTAACTGGATCATCAACCTTTAATGAAGCTGGAAGTTGGTCATAAGTAGAAATATCAATTTCTTCAACATCACTTAAATTAGGTTCAACATCTAAGCCTGGATCATCTGGATTTTCTACATCAGGCAAAATATCAATTTCTGCCTTAGCTAATTCCTTTTCAATTAAATCATAATCATCACTATCTTCTTGAAAATATTTTAATATATCCTTAGAATAGATAAATCCTTGATTGTTCTTTCCTAATTCTAATAATTCCTTTAAAACCTCTTCAAAATTCATTTTAGCCCCTCCTAATCTTATTTAGCTTGTTTTTTTTGCGTTTTAATTCAAACATTTCATTAATTATTTTAGATTTCTCTAAATCATCACATGTAGAAAGCTTATTTTTTAAATTTTTAGTCTCATATGTATATTTAAGTTCCTTTAGCTTAATTAAGCATTCATTCATATCAGTATCAGTATAAGGATTTTTATCCTTACTTAATTCTTCCATGATGCTTAAATAATAATCCGAATCTTCTTTCGATAACATATTTAAAAACTTTTTTTCATCAAAAATATTATTCTCAATATAAAAATTATTTACTAATGAAATCCATAGATTTTGTGTATAAATAGCCATCGCATCCATTCTATCACTTAACTGATTATCAATATATAATGCCTTCTCTTTTGATGCTAATGCATATTTAAATAGTCTAATTTCACATTTACTATTCCACTTATTTTCATTAATTTTTTTTACTTCAGGTTCAATATTAATTATTTCTTCATTACCAGGATATATTTCGACAATATTATTATTTTGGTGTGTATTATAATAATAATTGAAATCTTGATATAAAGATTCATAATTAGCATTAATTGCACTTGCAAGCTTATTTAAGTATAAATCAATCTCAGTATTGGATAATCCAATCAATATAGAGAAAATTTCATTCTTAATTGCTTCAACAACATTTGAATCATTTAGAACTAAACTTTTTAATGAAGCTTCTACTAAAAACTGTGTAGAATCAATTATATTATTATTAAAATAATCATAATATGCCTCATTACCAAATTTATTTACATATTCATCAGGATCCATTCCATCTGGGAATAAAACTAAATGAATAGTAAAACCAAGCATTTTAAATATATTAATTGCTTTTTTAGACGCTTTTATTCCAGCAGAATCACCATCATAGCAAATAACAACATTCTTTGAATACTTCGAAAGAATTTTTGCTTGAGTGATTGTTAAAGCTGTACCCATTGAACAAACAGCTTCCTTTAATCCACTTCGATATGAAGCTATTACATCCATTTGTCCTTCATGAAGAATAATTCTTTTCTTTTTTAAAATCTCACCCTTAGCTTGATTTAAGTTAAAAAGGAGTTCTCCTTTTTTAAATATAATTGTTTCTCTAGTATTTACATATTTTGCCTGCTTAGGATCATTTGAATAAACTCTACCACTAAAGCCAACTGGGTTTCCATCTTCTGTGTAGATTGGAAACATGATCCTTTCACAAAATAAATCATAGTACCCATTTTTACCTTTATCCACTAAACCTACATCAGACATGTCTAATTCCAAATATTCATATTCCTTTAATACCTTATAAAGAGTATCACCAATCTTAGGTGATAGACCAATATTAAACATATTTATTATTTCATCGTCTAGACCTCTTTTATGCAAATATTCTAAAGCTTTTATTCCTTCTTTAGTATTTTGTAAATTTTTTTTGTAAAAATCAACTGAGGTTTGCATAATTTTGTAATATTTTAGAAAATGATTAGGCTTTTGCTCATAAATATTCTTTAATTCAATACCATTGAAATTAGCAAGTTTAACAAGTGCATCCTTAAATTCAATATTCTCTACCTTCATCAAAAAATTTATAGGATTACCACCCGTACCACATCCAAAGCAATGGGCAATTTTTTTTTCTGGAGAAACTACAAACGACGGTGTTTTTTCTGAATGAAATGGACACAGACCCTTATAGTTTTTTCCATCCTTTTTCAAATCAACATAATTTGAAACTAATCTAACCATATCAGTAGCTTCAATTATACGTTCAATTTCTTGATCTGTTACCAAAAAAACACCACCTTTTTATTATAATTTAATTTTATTTTCAATATATGTAACTACTTCATCAATAGATAAAGTAATTTGTTCCATTGTGTCTCTATCCCTAATTGTTACAGTATTATTATTAATAGTATTATCATCAACACAAAGTGTAAATGGTGTACCGATAGCATCCTGACGACGATATCTCTTACCTATATTTGCAGATTCATCATAAGTTGCAGAAAAATGCTTAACTAACTCATCATATATTTCCAATGCTTTCTCTGAATGATTCTTCTTAATTAAAGGTAATACAGCAACCTTATAAGGAGCAAGAGCAGGATGTAATCTTAAAACTACTCTTGAATCAATACGACCATCACGCTCAGTTTCTTCAACATCATAAGCACTAAATAATACAGATAACAGCATTCTTTCAACACCTACAGAAGGCTCAACAACATAAGGTAAATACTTTGTATTAGTTTCAGGATCTAAATAGTCCATATTTTGCTTTGAATGATTTTGATGTGCCTTTAAATCATAATCTGTACGACTTGCAATACCCCATAGTTCACCAAAGCCCCAAGGAAACTCAAATTCAATATCTGTTGTGGCATTTGAATAAAAGGCTAATTCCTCTTGTTCATGATCACGATATCTTAGCTTATTTCCATCGACACCAATAAGCTTTAAGAAATCCATACAATAGCTACGCCAATAATTGAACCATTCAATTTCTGTACCAGGCTTACAAAAGAATTCTAGTTCCATCTGTTCAAATTCTCTTGTTCTAAAAATAAAATTACCTGGAGTTATTTCATTACGGAAGCTCTTACCAATTTGTCCAATACCAAATGGAACCTTTTTTCTAGTTGTTCTTTGAATATTTTTAAAATTAACAAATATTCCTTGAGCAGTTT
>JBJEFS010000133.1:0-7571 GCA_051874325.1 Anaeroplasma sp. | reverse complement strand
ATCATAAGGATTTTATCAAAAGTTAATCATAGAATTTGCTAAAAAAATAAAAAAAAGTGTTGCATTATATAAATTAAATGATATAATAATAGTGCACTTGAAAAAATGCCGCAGTAGTACAACGGTTAGTACATCTGATTGCCATTCAGATGATGACGGTTCGATTCCGTTCTGTGGCTCCAAATTAAAAATCAACGGCTTAGAATAGCCGTTTTTCTTTTTATACTATAATCATATTAGGCAATGCTTCAATTGCTTGTTATTTTGTAGTTACGACTTTAATTGGAACTCTATAGCTAATTGTCAACAGACATTAATACTTTTCTAAAAGAATCTATATTGAAATATTACCGGTATGCTTTAGCAGCTAAAACCCTAGTAGTTTTAGCTATAGTTCTTTTTATCCACTTTGTTGATAATGAGGACAAATCCTCCACTTTAATTTTATAATTAACAATGATAATAATTTTTTTAAAAAAATAATTATTTTTATTGACAATGAAAAATAATTTGGTATAATTGTTAATGCAGTCATTAATGATTGCTTAATCTTATACATGGACCCTTAGCTCAGTTGGTAGAGCAACTGACTCTTAATCAGTGGGTCTGGAGTTCGAGTCTCCAAGGGTCCACCATTTAAAAACAATAATCTTAATGTTGATCATTAAGATTTTTTTTTAGTTTATTAAAAGAAAAAACATAGCCATAAAAAAACCCTGTTTTATATATAACAGGGATTGTCAATAAATTTTTTAATAATATTTTGTCTTGGTATATAAATGTCAAGATTTTTTTCTATATTCTATAATAAGTATTCTCCCCTATAATTAGAAAAGCCGTCATCAGGATATTTATCATGTTTTTTCCCCATAGAATATTCCTCAGCCTTATAAATCCACATTTCATTTAAATCCCAGCAGATAATTTCATCAATTCCATCATCATCAATATCATAGGCTTCACAGCATAGTGTTGGATGATTATCTAATGGGAATTGAACAACCTTATCTAAATCATAATCAACTAAACCACCATCAATATCAGAATGAAGCAATGCAAGAATATGTTTACCATCATATGAAACTGGTGTTATTACGCTACCATTAGACTGCATTTCCATTTGCTTTAAAATATTTCCATTACAATCATACATACATATAATACCATCACTACCCCAAAAGGCAGAAGCACATATTTGTAGTCCTTCAATATTAGGATTATATTTTGCAACACTAATTCTTTGGGCATGTCCAATCTCATTGTGCTTAAAGATTGTACCATCCATATTAACAATATTCATTCCTTCATTTCCAGAAGCTAAAATCAATCTTTTAGGGTGATTTGGGTGTAATCTTGCATATATTATTTCATCAGTATGATCAGAATTCATAGGTAAATCAAAAATAATCTTTCCATTATGATCAACCAAATCATAACCAACAAACATTTCATCCTTTCCATCGCCATCAAAATCATAAATATATGGAAAATGACCTGTATTCTTATTATGGTATCTCCATATTAATTCCATGTTATTATTATACGCCCATACATTACGATATCTATCCTTAATAATAAAATCACCTTTGTATCCTAATCCTTCAAAATCTGCAACTCTTATTGCATCAACATTTAAACGATAAAACGGATAATTATCAATAAGAGGATCATTCTTTAAAATTGGTGTAGGCATTGATCTTAATAGCTTACCAGTTAATAAATCAATTATCCTTACTTCAAAATCAGAAGCATATATTACTTCCTTTCTCCCATCATTATTTATATCAGCAATTTGAAAAGGTAAATCACACGAAATAAGACAATTATCAGGATGATTATTAGGTTCTCCAATTGTCCATAATACACTTCCATCTATTTTAAAGGCAGTCATTGATGATAAATGTGCAAATGAATCCCTTATCATTCTTTTTTGATGCTGTGCCAAAATAAAAATTACTTCATTCTCTACTCTTGTAATTCTTAATTGTCTACCACTACCAAATTTACCTAACTTAATTTTATTTATTAATTTCAATCGAGGGTATTCTTCTTGCTTTTTAGAAATTCTTGCCTTTTCTTTTGTCTCATTTAATAAATGTGACTTATATTCTATATCTGTCATAGATAAAACTATATCACTATATCTAGAGGCACTTTTGGCAACTACTGCCACCTTATGAGGGAATTGTAAAATAATATCAGTTTCAAAAACTAATGCTTCATCCAAATAAACACAAAGGTGATTACATACCTTGATTTTTATATGGTAGGTTTTTTGGTCATCAATTACAATTTTTTTAGATTGAAGATTGACGAAGGTTTCTTCATATCTCTTAAATAAAGTAATACTATCCTCATTTAAACCTATAAAATAATAATTCCGTGAAGTTATATAATTAAAAGCCATACCACAATGATTCTTTAATTCGAATAATCTTAAATCAAATTCTAATGTGTAGTTAGAAAAAATTTCTTTTTTATTAACTAAACAACAATAAACATTCTTAAAGGCACCACTTGTATTATCGCCCCTGTTTTGTTCTAAATATCTTTTCCCATTAGCTGAGGTTATTATCCAACTGCCATCTAGGCTTCTCCATTGATGGAGCGCAATAGGATCATACCAATTACCATAAATACCTTCATGTACAATATGATGGTATTCGCCCAATGCTGTATGACCTCTATCATATGGAAATTCCTTTAATTCTAAATCATTAAAATCCTCTTTAATCAAATAATTCATCAAAATTACTCCTTATAACTGAAACATCACTAATTATTTTTACATTACTTTTTTTTAAAACATTAATAGATTGATGACCACAACTAACCAAAATACACATTACACCCATTGCATTTGCAACCTCAAAATCATGTAATGTATCACCAATAAAGACAGCTTCACTAGGATTTATACCTGTCATTTTCATAAAATTAATAGCCACTTCGACCTTACTACTAGCATGAATATCATCTATTCCTAAAATAGCATCAAATAAATTATCAATTTGATAATATTTACATTGCTCTAATAGATTATTTCTTTCACTGGCTGATAATATATATTGATGAATTCCCTTTTGCTTAAGATACTTCAATGTATCTACCACTCCATCAAAAAGTCCACATTGTAAACTTCTTGGCTGATAGCACTCTATAAATTTAATAGCTAATGATTCATATGATTCAATATTAAAATCGACACCAGCCCTTAGATAATATTCTTTAATTGGAAAAGTAAAGATTTCTTTGTATTTTTCTTTAGAAACAGGTTTCTTGTTTTGTCCCTTTAATAAATCATTTAGTAATTCAATGCATAAATCAATATCGTTGATTAACGTCCCATTAAAATCAAAAAAAATATGCTTAATCATAAATAACTCCTTACTCTTCATAGATGCTAAGACATTTCCATAATTCTAATTTAATGTCATCAATTAACCACTCTGGAGAAATTACTCTACATTTTTCTCCATAAGACAAAACAAATGATTTTATCATTTCTTTGTTTTGCATTTCACATCTTAATATCACGTGCTCAGAATCAATTTCTTCTATCTTTTGGTTTTTGCCATAAATTCTTTCCTTAATAATTGTATTCATATTCGAAAATTCCAATTGAATCTCATAATACTCACCATTTTTCTTCATTCCAAATTCATCTAGATAATTAGATAATTCAAAATTCTTAACAATTGTAAAATAATTTTTTGTTTTTATAATAGCATCAATTCTATTAAGTTTAAAATAACCGAAATCATTAATTAATTCATTGAATGCTAATACAAACCAAGCACCATTATACATATATAATTTGTAGGGGTGAATAGTGTGAACTTTAGTTTGATTATTGGATGCAGTATATGTTATTTCACATTTTAGTTGTAACTCTATCGCATCAGATAATGTTTGATAAATATTTTGTAATTGTGATTTATCGATAGAAAGAGGGAATTTATCCATCATCGTTAATGGAGATAATTCATCCTTAGCTTCTATCGATGATAGTATATTACCCATAATATCAGAATATTTTCCATACTCTATAAAAGATTCATCGTTTGATAAAATATTCAGTCCCTTTTGAAGCACCTTTTTATCTTCACTTGTTATATTCTTTAGAGGTAAAGAGCTATTTTGCTTCATACGATAACCACCATACACACCCTTACGTGATTCAATATCATAACCAGCCACACAAATTTCTTTTACATATTCTCTAATATTTCTTTGATTTGTCTCTAAGATTTCAGCAAGTTCATCAGATGAAACAAAATCATTTCTAGTTGATAAAATTTGTATAATTTTAATACAAGACGCAGTTTTATTCATAATTCATTCTCCATAATTAAACTAATTTTAACATTATTTTTGTCTTTATTCAACAATTGAAAGACAAAATAAAATATTATATAATTAATTATCTGGTACCATTAAAATATTATTTTTTTGAGAGGAGAAGAAATTCATGAAAATCAATTTTACAGATGATAAACCAAAATACATACAATTATTTGAGCATATAGCCTATTTAATTAATAATGCAATTATTAAGCCCGGAACAAAGCTTCCATCCAAAAGAAATCTATCAATTGATTTAAATGTAAGCATAAATACTATTCTTAATGCTTATAATCTTTTATTAGATGAAGGATATATTTATTCACTTGAAAAAAAAGGGTATTATGTTTCAAACCAAATCGTAGTAATAAATAAACCTGCTCCTATCATAATGAAAAAAACCAAAAATGTTAATTATGAATATGATTTTACAACTCAAAATGTAGAAGCTTTTCCTGATACAGCATGGAAAAAAATAATCAAAAACAATCTAGAATGCCATGATTACTTAAATAAAACAGAAATCTTTGGTTCAGAGTTATTACGTCAAGAAATTGCAAATCATCTACTTACCAATAGGGGAATCGACATTTCTTATAATCAAATTTTAATTGGCAGTGGTATGGAAATGCTTGAAGGAATAATTAAATGTACTAATATTGATAATATAACACTTGAAAATCCAGGATATCATAAATTAAAAGAAATAGCTAAAAATCTAAAAATAAAAGAGAATTATATTGATTTAGATTCTCAAGGCTGCAAAGTTCCTGACTATAAAACAATTCTATATACTACACCATTCAATCAATTTCCAACTGGAATAAAAATGAGTATTAGTAGAAAAAAAGAATTAATCTATTTTGCTGAAAAAACTAATAGTTATATAATTGAAGATGACTTTGATGCTGAGTTTAGAATTAATTCAAACCCTACTACTGCATTAAAAAGTTTATCAACAGAACGAGTTATTTTCTTTTCCACATTTTCTACCACTATATATCCTGGTTTAAGAATTGCATATGCAGTATTACCACAGAAAATAATTGACTCATACTACCTTTGTTATAAAAATTACACATGTCCTGTTCCTACTTTATTACAATTGTCATTAAAGGAATTTATGGAAAGTGGTATGTATGCCTCACATATAAACAGAAGAAAAAAAGTTTATTTAAAAAAAAGAGAGCTTTGTTATAAAATCCTAAAAGAAAATGGAATATCATGTGATGAAAAAAGAAACTATACATCATTATTAATCAAAATCAATAAAGACATTAATAAAGTGATTACTAAATGTAAGGAGGATGGCATCTTTATTCAATCATTATCTAGTTTTGATATTTATAAAGAAAAAAGTAATTATTTGATTTTAGGATATACCGCTATACCTTACGAAAAAATAAATAAAGGATTGAATAAACTAATAAATATAATTAAAGAAATAGATTAAATCTTTTTCCAAAATTCATAAAAATATAAATATCATTATAAAAAGGCGTGTTAGCACGCCTTTTTATAACTTTATTTTTCATCTTTATTTACTTCGTTTGTTTTAGCATCAATAACATCTTTTTTTGGAAGCTTGTTTGGAACAGCTCTATAATTGCCTCTATGATTTCTAAATACTAAGCTTTTAATCCATGCAAATTTAAAAATTAGAATATAAATTATTACAATACATAAAGCATATAAGGCAACAATACCTATAGAACGCCATACTAAGCTTGATGAAATCAATTCTGATTGAGTAAATCCAACATAATATGTTGAAAAAGTTCCATCTGCTAATTTTTGATCTAATTCATCTGTTTTCTCATTAAATGCGGATAATCCAGCTTGATATTCTGCCTTTGTTATAGAACCATTATTATAGCCATCATAAATAGGAATAAATTCCTTATAGGCTTCAAATACAGAAGAAATATCATTGAAGAACTGTGTCTCAGTATCTAAATCAATACTAATATTTGACTCAAAAACAATATCTGATTTTCCATCAATAATATTGTAAGAATCAATTGTCCCACCTAATTCTTCTTGAATAAACTCAATTGTCTTTTCGTCAATTACAAAATTAAAGAATCCTGTTGTCCCTTTTTCAGTTATCTTATCACGTTTAGAATTCAAATAGGTTTCCTTTAATGTTGAAGGCTTAGCAATATAACTACTTGAGTTAACATTACTAGTGATCACAAATTGATAATCATAATAGCTATCACCAGCATAAAATCTCAAAGCACTTGAATTTGTAACAACATCAGATGACACATTTTGAGTATTAAATGTTGGATTAAATAGATAAAAATAAAATGCTTTATCATATGAGTGATATGTATTTGTAACCTCATTTTCACCATCTATTGTATAATAATTATAATATGCTTCGATTGTTCCCTCATACACTAATGAAGTAGTATAATCATTTTCAGCCCTAGCTATTTCTTCAGAATTAAATAATCCACCAAACATCCTAACTACAGAATCATAATCCTCTTCTGCTATGAAATTATTAAGCTTATTCATAAATCCTTCAACAGCTGCAACCTGATAGGACATCATATACACAAATACCGCAATAACAACCGCAAAAGCTACATAAACTACTTTTAAAATTGTTTTAAACATTAATTCATTTTCCTTCCACTTATATTTTATAGTATCAATTGTATCATTTTTTTCAAAAAAAACAACCTTTCTATTTACAAATTAAAAAAAATGTGTATAATATTAAATGCACGTCTGAATATGGCGCATATGGTGAAGTGGTTAACACATCGGATTGTGGCTCCGACACGCGCAGGTTCGATCCCTGTTATGCGCCCCATTTTAATTTATGCTAATCTAAGCATATTTTTTTTTGCATTAAAAAGAAAAAAGTTCCTAAAAGGAACAAAGAAAAAGAATTATGTAAAAGAATAATGTGTTTTTTGTAGAATTTCATCTACATTTACATTATACTTCTTTTAAAATATTATTAAATAATATAACGCTTACAATTAAAATGAAAACTTTTTCATTTATTTTTATATGAAAAAATGGCTGTAAATTTAGATTTTTACAACCATTTTTTTATTTATACTGTTTTTTCAAATAAGTACCATATATAGGCAATAATATCTTCCTTTTGAAGAACATTAATTGTGCTTGTGGTCATTTCCTCATTCTTATCATCTCTTGATGTCGAGAAAGAAGGAGGATTTAGCATGAGTGGTGCGACTTCAGCG
>JBJEFS010000132.1:0-1875 GCA_051874325.1 Anaeroplasma sp. | reverse complement strand
AAGCCAAATGATAAGTAAGATGCAAATAAATCCTTTGTATGCTTAGCTAGCTTTATGCCTGAATAAATTAAATATCCAAATAATAATATAAGAATAATTCCTAATTCTTCTACTATGATTGCAAATATAAAGTCCCTATCGTGCAAATAAGCTTCTTGATTGAAAAACGGCTTAGTTAAGCCATTTTTTTCATTTGAATATCAATTTACCTCTATTTCGTCGAAAAGGGTATTTGTGGTTCTAGGCATAGGTAAACATTATTAAACTTTATTTATAAAAGTACCCAATAAATTGGAATTTTTCTTCATCAAAATGTAAGAAGTTTATTTCTCCATTACATAGTTGGGCAAGGGGATTCCATTTCTTATAATTTGCTGTTTCTTAATGATTCTATATCCTCTATGTTCGAAGAATGGTTTAGCTGTAATAGAAGCTTGCGTAATTATTTTTTCTCCTTTGACTGCCTTTTCTAACTCATCACAAATAGCAGAAGCAATACCTTGTCTTTGATAATCTTTATGAACGTACAATCTATCAAGATATCCAGTCTTATCAATATCACCAAAGCCTACAACCATCTCGTTTTTGATAGCAACTACTGTAAAATGTTTTAAAAAAGACTTATTCCATTCATCCAAGTTCACATTGCCAGTTGCCCATACATCTAATTGTTCTTTTGTATAGTTTTTTGCATTCACATTATGAACTGTTTGATAGAATAATTCTGCCAAAAGTTCACAATCAGAAGTATTATACATTCTAAGAAACATAGTGCATTACCTCCCCAAATTCTAATTTATCCATAAGCATTATATCATTATCTTTTGGAAATTAAAATAAGCATACCAATTATACTTGATATGCTTACTTAATTATTGAATATATATTTTATGTGTAGTTCTACATCATTATTATTAATTGAGATATTGCTTTTGATATTACACTTTTTATAATATCTAATTTATTAGGTATAACATCTTGAAGATTACTAATAAAATGATTAAATTTATCTATTAGCTCTGATTTACTGATTGCACATGTTTGAGCATCCTTTATTTTAAAATTTATATCATTAAGCATTTTATATAACTTCAATTCTTCTATTGATAAATCTTTATTTTTATCATATAATAATAATGTCGATGGACGGAATATGGATTAAATGAAAAGGGAAGGTTGGCGCCTTCCCTTTTCGCATTTGGAAACGATGAGCGGTAATATGGATTACTTAATGACTACTTTTTACGGCGATCATCAAGTATGCCAGCAATAACTACTAAAATTATTACTAACAAGACAAGATATTCCATCTTGCCCTCCTTAATCTACACGTTCATCGTTTCCGCTTCCCGTGTTTATTGTTCATCATTTCCTCCTGCAGCACTATCATGCCAATTGTTATTATAATGATTAATTATTACATGTCAAATCAACAAAAATCTCTAAAAATAACTATTTTCTCAAATTCTTAATTTTTTATTTATTACTCATAAAAACACTTATTTATCTATATCTTTTTTATAAAATTTAGTTAAAAAAGGTAATTTAAACTTTTTTAACTTTTTTTCATTTTTATATTCAAAAGATAAATCCTTTTCGCTATTTTTCATTACATTAACTACTATGGCTAGCATAAACATCGTAATTACAAGTTATGACCCTCCAAAAGAAACAAGTAGTAATAATAAATATTTGAAATTATAAATTTACTTTAATAATTAACATAAATTTACTTTCTCCTATATTCTCTAATCTTCTATTGATTATTCCTATTTTATCGCATATAATATAAGTGTCGATGGACGTGAAATCAAGAATGCAAATGAAAAGGGAAGGTTGGCGCCTTCCCTTTTCGCATTTGGAAACGATGAGCGG
>JBJEFS010000131.1:0-1879 GCA_051874325.1 Anaeroplasma sp. | reverse complement strand
AATTTATTAGAAAATTATTAAATTAATACTTGATTTTCCTTATCTAATTTTTTGAAAAAAAATTTTTTACCTATTTCATTGAGGAATGCAAAAAAGTATATTAATTTCCATTAAATTAAATCATGGCCTTTTATATAAGTGTATGATAAGAATATTTTTCTTGATTAATTAATTGATAACTTTATTAAATTGCCCGGCAAAGAATTAAATAATATGTCATTTTATATATGAAAAAGTAAATTTTTGCTAAAATACTATGTTTAGTTACCTATTTATTGAGGAAAATGTCATAAATGAGTGCCCCAAATATATTTGTAACTGTCCAGTACTAATGTAGAAACTGTAAAAAATGGAAACCTTTGAACCAGTATAGGTGAGGAAATTAAAAATTATAAACTATTAAATATTAAAAAACAATTCAGCTTATATGGCTGATCAACTATGAGACGTCATAGAATCAGTAAGACTTATTATTAAATCATGAGTAATAACAGGCGCCATTAGAGAAGCTTTTAAAAAAGCAAATATCCATCAACTTATTAATTCAAAGTTTAGTCACTGCGCGGCAACATACGGGCTAAACTAATAGCCCGTTGTTCGCGCACTAAACTGAAAATAAGGTTGGATATAACATTTTTGAAAGGAGGTTATTCTAATGAATAAGTATGAAGTAAAAATTGACTATTTATCCGCAACGTTTCCAATGGTATTAAACGATAATGATTCTAAAATGTTTAAAGTTAATGAAATAGTAACTATGGTAGCAAGTTTTATGCATGTACAATCTGATGAGGTTAAAAAAGATAAATATGCTCATAACCATTTTAATTATGAATTTACGCTATCTTCTGATATTAAGCTCAGACTTGATGGACCTATGAATAGAGATTATCAAAAAACGTGCCAGATAGAAATGAAAGGCGAAGGATGTAGAAAGTTTGAAGAACTTAATCCTGATTTATCATGGAAAGATTTAATATTATTCCTAATCTCATTGAATGCAAGTTTTAAGCGCATAGATATTGCTGTAGATGATTTTAATAATGGTGTTGTTAATTTACCTTGGCTATATAAAAAACTTAAAAATAAGCATTATACTTCGGTATTTAGAGGCTCATTTTATCCTTATGGAGATATTGAAGAGGGACTAATGACGATTCAGCTAGGTTCTAAGAATTCAAGTACTCAATTGGTTATTTACGATAAGAAAAAAGAGCGTGAAGATAGAAATATTTTGTGTGATAAATTATATTGGGTAAGATTTGAAATGAGATTTAGACAAGGAATGGCTCAGGATATGGTTAATGATTTTTTACAAGCAAAAGATATTGAAACTTTCGCTTTAGGACATCTATATAGGATTTTGGATATTAAAGAGGACAATAATTATAGCGTAAGACATCAGAATAATGTAACGACTGATAAAGATTGGTTATTATTTTTAAATAATGTTAATAAAAAACAATTAATTAAAACTGATTCTATAAAAGTTCCAACTTGGTCATCTTATGAGAAATATGCATTACCATATGTATCAAGCCTATTAATATTCTTATGGATTATTTGTAAGCATGACGATAGAAGATTTACAGTTTGTATATATGCGTTACTTGCAAGGAATTCAAATTTTTCAAAGCCTAGACTTAAAAGGCTAAATCAATATTTAAAAGAATTACATATTGATGAAGTCATTACTGAAAATGAGTTAGAAGAGCTTAGAAAAGCATTTTATAGTCATTCAAAAGAACTTATTTATGATGGAGAAGATGTTTTAGAACTAATTGACAATTTTAAAATAAAATAATCCATTCATCAGTGGAAGCCAAAAAAAGCCTACTATAAATAAATCAAGAGATATTTGAAAAAACATTTAGATTTA
>JBJEFS010000130.1:0-7653 GCA_051874325.1 Anaeroplasma sp. | reverse complement strand
ACATTACTAGTGTAGCAGTCTACAAAAAATACTTTTCTTATGGTATAATATCCTATGTAAAATACTTGTAGTCCAACAATATTTTACTATAATAACGGCTCCGGGTTCGATTCCCCGAGCTTTTTTTGCTTTTTAAAGCAAAAAAGGACTGTAAAAGTCCTAAATCTGTTTTTTTTAAAACTTAGGTTTTTTTACAGTCTCTAATTTATTCAGTTTTATCCTTTCTACCAAGATAAATATCTAATTCATCCTTCATATTTGAAGGTATACTACATTCAACTGGGAAATGAATAGAATTAATCAATCGAGATGAAAATAAAGAAATGAAGCCACAGGTTTTATAATAATTATCTTCTGATAAATAATCCTTTACATCTTTTCTAGAATGGATTACAGCACCAATATTTGGAGCAAGTCTTGCGAATGATACAGCAGGAACACCATTATCAGCAAATGGAGTTGAATCTGAGGAATAAACGCCTTGTCTTGGCGTAATACCAAAGCCAACCTCATAGCCTAAATATTTTATATATGAAACTAAAGATTTTTCACTTGTACAACATGCAATATCACTTCCAATTGTAACGCCTGTCATATCTACATTAATACAAAGCTTATAATCCTTTAGTTCCTCTTTATGACTTGCCGTATAGGCCTTTGAGCCTAATAATCCCATTTCTTCACTACCACACCAAACAAACTTTACTGTCCTTTTAGGTCTGTGATTTTTATAATAAGCTAGCATCTGCATAATAGTAGCTGAGCCTGTTGCGTTGTCATATGCGCCCCTTGAGTAGCTTACAGAATCATAATGAGCAGTAAATACAATAACCTCATCTGGATACATTACACCCTTTATTTCTGCAACAACATTATGACTAGTCTTTTGCAACTCTTCCTGCTTTAATGATATAAATGCTTCTTTTGGCATTTCTCTAAGTAACATTTCAGCATCCTTAGTTCTAATACATACAGCCGGGATTTTGCCATTTTGATAATGTCTTTCACGATACATATATGGATCTAAATCCACTACACTACTATCATCATATACTGAACCAGTACATAATATTAATCCTCTAACCTTTTGAGAAGCTAAATACTTATATAATTTATACGGAACCAATTTCGCATGTACTAAGCATATTTTACCCTTTAAATCCTGACAATAGGCATCATCTAGGGAATTTACATAACAAAACTCACCGCTTATTCCACCATCTGGTGTTGATGATGACATACCAACACCAACACATTCAAGCTCAATATTAGGATTTTTAAAGGCCAAATATGCTTCATTAATCTTGTATCCATCAACTAAAAATTCTTCTTTATTTGCCTCAATCCCTAATTTTTTACATTCATCAATAATAATATCAGCAGCTTTATTTTCTTCTTCAGAGCCACCAGTTCTTACGAAATATAACTTATTAATAAGATTAAAGCTTTCATATTCATTTTTAATGTTCATCATAATCACCTCTTTGCTTATTATAAATTAATATCTTTCAAAATGCAATCTTAGAATATCCTCTTCTGATATAATCAAATCATTTATATTAGTAAAAATAGTATGGAAACGATATAACTTATCAATCATTTTATCAGAAAAACTAATTTTCTTTTTTTTAAGCTTTGGTTTATTTAGATATTTATGCAATAGAAAAGATTTATAAATAATCTTAAAATTTTTTATTTCCAAAATTATAATCAGTAAGAGATATAATAAATTAATAATAATTAGTCCATCTATCATTTTTATTACAAATATTGAACAAATTAATATTGATAAAATAGATATAGTATAACTAATGATTAATGTTTTTTTGAAATTAAAAAAATAACCTATAATGCTTTTTATTATTCTAGCTCCATCAAGTGGATAGCATGGAATTAAATTAAATAAAATGAATAAATATGTTACTATTTTATATTCATTTTTTAAAAATAATAAAGATATAAGATTAAATATTATCCCTCCTGAAAAAATTAGTATTTCTTGGTAAAATTTTAAACTATAATTATCAATATCTATGTAAGCACCAAAGGATGAAATACTAATCATCTTAATTTTAATGTTAAATAGATGAATAAAAAATAAATGCCCACATTCATGCATAATCATAACTAATAAAAAAGGTAATAAATAGTATTGATATGGAGAGAACAAAGTAACTATTAATGTAATGATAAAACTAAGATTTACCTTAAACTGTTTCATAATTAATCCTTAAATTACTGACTATACTACTATAGTTATCACTTACTAAAGTAAACTCTTTTCCACTTCCTAAAATTGTATTATGATAATAATATTGATATAATCGATAATTACATTTTATATCGCCATAGATACTTATAATACCATAATTTGTATCAAGCTCAATAAAATTATTTTTAAATGTTGTCACTACGCCATCGAAGGGAAGAATAATCCTATTATTAATAGTTTTTATATATAATCCTTCTTCTTTCAATTCATAATCTAAAACATCAACTGGTATAGCTGCAACAGCTTTAGCCTCTTCATATAAATTACTTCCAACAATTGATGAGATATCATAAATATCTATCTCTTTGTATAATAAACCATCGTAATTATTTATTTTTAGAATACTTAATAATACAATTACAACTAGGATAGTAATTTTTTTCATTTTATCACCATTTAATTTTATGAAATAAAAAAAATTATATATCTAAATCTCCAAGTGAAATAAACTTATTATCACTAATAATTAAATGATCAAAAAGATGAATATCCAAAGGCTTTAATATATTTATTAAATTTTTGGTAGTGATTAAATCATCCTTTGATGGCTTTAAATCGCCTGATGGATGATTATGAACCATAAAAATACCAAAACACTTTAGATTAATTGCTTCATTAACTATTTCCCTAAATGGTATTATCACTTTACTAACCCCATTATTTGAAAAAGATCTCTTTGCAATAATTTGACATAGTTTGTTTACATATATAATTGTAACTACTTCTGTGTCTAAAAATAAATAATCAGCCTTTACATATTCATAAACAGCATTAGAATTATTTAAAGTAGTTAATGCTTTATTTTGATTTTGAATTCTTCTAGCAATTTCAAAGGTAGCCATTAGCTTAGTTGCCTTAGCAGCCTTAATTCCACTGATTTTTTGTAATTCATAATAGCTCATTTTAAATAATCTTTCTAATCCATATTCATTAATTAATCGAGTTGACAAATCTAAAACAGACTCATTTTTAGATCCACTTGATAACATAATAGCAAGTAATTCACTATCAGATAAAGTATTAGAGCCATTGTTTATTAGCTTTTCTCTTGGTCTTTCTTTGTTAATAATGTCTTTCATTTTCATATTACCACCTAATTTAATTTTAGCATTTTCATAATAGCTTACAACAAAAAAGATACTTTCTAAAAATATTATTTTATACTTTTAAATTATTTATTTTATATAAAAAAATAAAAAAAACTGTGAATCTGATATGATTCACAGTCACAATATTACATTGATTGATGAATTGTACGATTAATTACATCATCTTGTTGTTCCTTAGTAAGCTTAATGAAATTAACTGCATAACCAGAAACACGAATTGTTAATTGGGGATACTTTTCAGGATGTGCCTGAGCATCAAGTAATGTTTCACGATCAAACACATTAACATTTAAATGATATCCTCCATCTGCTACATATGTATCTAGCATTGTAACTAAATTATCTACTCTTTGTGACATAATTATATCCTCCTTATATTAGTCCTCATCTTTACCTAATGATGCAGGTGTAATTGAGAAGGTATTTGAAATACCATCTCTTGAATATTCATATGGTAGCTTAGCAACTGATTCTAATGAAGCTAGGGCACCATTTGAGTCTCTACCATGCATTGGATTAGCTCCAGGTGCAAGTGGCTCTCCTTTTCTTCTACCATCAGGAGTATTACCAGTATTTTTACCATAAACAACATTTGAGGTTATTGTTAAAATTGACATTGTAGGAACAGACTCTCTATATGTATAATGCTTTTTAATCTTATTCATAAATGTCTTAACTAACCATACTGCAATATCATCAGCTCTATCATCATTATTACCATACTTAGGGAAATCTCCCTCAGTCTTAAAATCAGTTATTACACCATATTCATTACGAATTGGAGTAACCTTAGCATATTTAATTGCTGATAATGAATCTACAGCACAAGATAAACCTGCAATACCTGTTGCGAAGAATCTTCTAACCTTTGTATCATGTAACGCCATTTCTAATGCCTCATATGAATATTTATCATGCATATAATGAATTAGATTTAAAACATTAACATATAATCCAGCTAACCATTCCATCATTTGAACATATTTATCTTTTACTTCTTCATAATTTAATGGTTCATCTGATGTAATTGCTTCAAATTTAGGTGATACCTGAAGTGGTTTACCTGTTTTCTTATCAAGCAAAATTTCATCCTTTCCACCATTTAATGCATATAGTAAGCATTTAGCTAAATTAGCACGTGCACCAAAGAATTGCATATCCTTGCCAACTCTCATTGAAGAAACACAACAAGCAATGCAGTAATCATCACCCATCTCAGGTCTCATTAAATCATCTGATTCATATTGAATAGATGAGGTTTCTATTGATAATTTAGCACAGAATCTCTTAAAATTAATTGGTAAATTTTTACTCCATAATACTGTTAGGTTTGGTTCTGGAGCTGGTCCTAAATTAGATAAGGTATGTAAAACACGGAATGAGGTTTTTGTAACTAATGTTCGACCATCAACACCCATACCACCAATTGATTCAGTTACCCATGTTGGATCTCCTGAAAATAATTCATTATAAGACTGAATTCTCATAAATTTAACAATACGAAGTTTCATTATAAAATGATCTATTAATTCTTGAGCTTCCTCTTCAGTTATAATACCTTTTTCTAAATCTCTTTCAATATAAATATCTAAGAATGTAGAGTTACGACCAATTGACATTGCGGCTCCATTTTGGTCTTTTACTGCTCCTAAATATCCAAAATATAAAGCTTGAATAGCTTCTTGAGCTGTTGTAGCAGGTTGTGATATATCACAACCATAGCTTAAAGCCATTTCCTTTAATTGCTTTAACGCTTTTATTTGATCAGCTAATTCCTCTCTATCTCTAACCTTATCTGGATACATTTCTCCATCAAGTAATGATTTATCTAATTCCTTTTGCTTAATTAAATAATCAACACCATATAATGCAACTCTTCTATAATCACCAACTATTCTTCCTCTACCATAGGTATCAGGTAAGCCAGTTAATATATGAGCCTTTCTAGCCGCTCTCATTTCAGGTGTATAAGCATCATAAACACCATCATTATGAGTTTTACGATATTTTGTAAATATTTCTTTTACACGATCAGTAACTTGATAGCCATACATTTCACATGCTTGAACTGACATTGTAATTCCACCAAATGGTTGTAAAGCACGCTTAAATGGTTCATCAGTTTGTAAACCAACAATTTTTTCTAAATCTTTATTTAAATAGCCTGGCTTATGAGATGTTAATGTTGAAATGATATCTGTATCAGCATTTAATACACCACCAGCCTCTCTTTCTTTTTTTGATAAATCTAAAATTATATCCCATAATTCTTTTGTAGCCTTAGTAGGACCTGCTAAAAAAGAATCATCACCTTCATATGGTTTATAATTTCTTTGAATGAAGTCACGTACATTAACCTCATCATTGCTCCACTTTCCAAGTATAAAGCCTTCCCATCCTTTATACATAAAATAATCCTCCTTTAATCCAATAAACATTTATAATTATACAATATTTAATTATTTATTCAACAATTCTTTCTTTAAATCTTCAATTTTTGTATCTAACCAAATTTCAAGTATCTCCTCTGGCTGATAGCCTCTGCATTTAGCATATACCTTATCATCATTCATTATTAGAATTGTAGGTACAGCCTGTATTTCAAATTTATTAATCAAGTCCATCGTATCCTCATTTGCCTCAATATGATATAGCTTAACATCATCTCTTTTTGATACAATTTGATTTAAGATAGGCATTAACGATAAACAATTAGCACATGACTCACCTGATACCTCAACAATTGTAATTCCTTTAAGATATTCAGTATAATTTTTAGAATTAATCCACATATATACTCCTTTATTTATTTAATAAAATACTTTTGGCATGATTAACTTCTTCCTTTGTAGGAGTTCTTAAATCCTTTAATGGATAATCAATCCCAAGACTTTCATATTTACTTACTCCCATTGTATGATATGGTAAAACTTCAACCTTTTCAACTGTTTTTAAAGTATTTATAAAATCTCTTAATTCCAATAAATATTGATCATTTAAGGTTATTTCAGGTAATAATACATGTCTAATCCACATTTTAATATTATTATCAGATAAAAATCTTGCAAATTCTAAAATTTTTTTATTAGATACTCTTGTAAGCTTTTTGTGCTCTTCATCATTTATATGTTTAATATCTAATAAAACTAAATCAGTGTATTTAATCAACTCATGATATTTATCATTATCTTCAAATAATATACCAGATGTATCAATTGCCGTATGAATATTTTTTTCTTTTAGCTTTTTAAATAATTCGATTACAAAATCAATCTGAAGTAGTGGCTCTCCACCTGTAACAGTTACTCCACCACCATTACGATAATACCCCTTATACTTTAAAGCCATTTGAACTATTTCATCAGTATCATATAGGCTTGCACCATCACTCGACCAAGTATCAGGATTATGACAATATAAGCATCTTAATGGACAACCCTTAAGAAATATTACAAATCTGATTCCCGGTCCATCAACAGTTCCACCTGCAAAAAAGGAATGTACCTTAGCTTGCATTTTCATTCTCCTTTAAAAGTAATACAAAATCATCAATAACAGCATCAACCATATCCCAGGATGTGATTGTAGCACCACAAGCAAGACTATGACCACCACCACCATATTTTTTAGCTATATCTACAATTGGAATACTTCTACTTCTAAATTCACCTATAATAGCATTCTTAGAAACATCATATGTAAAATTTAGCCATATTTTAATTTCATCTATTCCAGACATAACCGAAAGCATTCCTCTTGATATATCATTAAATTCTCTAGGAAATAAATCAAATACCTCTTTATCATTTTTTAAATAAGCAACACCATCTTTAATATTTACTCTTGCTTGAAAATAATTTTTCATATTCCGTTCCTCTAAAGTTTCAATATAAATATTATCATATATATATTTAGCTTTAGCACCATATTTAATTAATTTAGAAGCCGTTAAAAAAGTATTATCTAAGGCTTCTCCATATAGAAATCTTCCACTATCAGTTATTATTCCACCATATAAAGCAGTTGCAGCATCTGAAGTAATTTCAAAATTATTTCTATCTAATATTTCTGTTATATATTCAGCACAAGCTACACACTTAGTATCACATAAATGATTTGTAGTAATATCACAATCATTTTTATGATGGTCAATAACAAATACTTCTTTAGCTAAATTATATCTGTCATCACTAACCATATTTTTAACTGAAACATCACAAATAATAACTAAAGACTCCATATATATTGAATCCTCAATATTATCCATTTCAC
>JBJEFS010000129.1:0-1897 GCA_051874325.1 Anaeroplasma sp. | reverse complement strand
GGATAATACTTTACAGATTTTCCAATATTAGTATTCTTAATATCAGAAAAAGCTATTTTATAAATGATTATCTGATTGTCTTTTAAGAATTCAGATAGTACATTCTCAAAATCAGAAGATGTCACACACATAGGTTGATATACAAACACAACGAATGATTCGTTTTTATTTATTAAACTATTTAACTCATCTATTTTTATTTCTTTCATATCACTAGAAGTGTAATAATCATTTTCCAAATAAAATTGTGTATTATTATTAGTTTTATTAATAAATAACAAGGTAGTTATAATTACTGCAAATAATAAAATTATTACTAAACAAACAAATATTTTCTTTTTCATTTTCTAATCTCTGTCAAATTATCAAAATCGATATTATGATAATTTACTTTCCAAAAATCATATTTTGTTTTAGAATCGTGATTATTTACTGTACTAATTCTATGGTTTCCCTCATAATTCCAATATGCACCAACATTATATATTTTTTCTTTATCCCAACCTAAAGCTACTAACATTTGTTTAGTAAAATTTGCATAGCCACCTGCACCACACATAATGAATATGTATTTATCTTTAGGAAAAAGATACTCTAATATTTCCATTGATTCTTCATAATTAGCAATATAATTACCATTTTTATCTAAAGAAAATAAAGTTTTTCCTGTATATAATCCATATACATTTTCTCCTGCTTTTTGATCTATATATTCTTGTGGAAATTCTGTTAAGTAAGCATATGGAACAACTTCAAACCCCTCTATAAATCCAGTTAACTCTCTTTCTCCACCTTTGTTTTCCCATGTTGCACTATCCATAAGCAGTCTTACATCACGATAAACAGTATCACTTCTACCTAGATAATTATCAATCGTTTTTTCATTTATATTTTTGTCAATGTCATATACACCTCTTAATCCTTCCGATTTTTCTTGTTTTGGCAAAGGTTTCTCTTGCGTATTATTATAATTACCGAATATAATATAACTTCCTAATCCTCCTACTATTATACTAGTAATAATTACTAGCCCACAAATTAATTTTTTCTTCATATTTTTTCTCCTTTCAATATTCATTTTATAAGATTATTAAAAGAAATCCAATAACGAAGAAGTTGAAAAAACTCAACATTTTGTTGAGTTGATTAGTTGAATAAATTTTTTCTTTTATTTAGAGCAACTATTCATTTTTAAAGGTATTTTATAAGTAGTAATTTTATCATTAAAATCAGTGGCATTTATAGATAAATATAAACTATCTTTTTGATATTCTTTACAATTTTTTTCATAATTATCTATAGATAAAGTTACATCTTGTAAAAATTCTTCTAATTTTATTTTTTCATGATCTGATGTAAAAGAACTAACTTTTGTTTCAACATTATTGTTAGATTCATATAAAATGCATTCTATTTGCTTATATTCCTCATTATCATCTCCACCACAATATTTGATATTGGTAATATAAATTGCAGATTTATTTTCATTATAAGAAATATTTCCTGAAATATTAAAATTTTTACATTCAGTCGATAATGTCTTAAATTGAAAATCGTTTTTTTCTTGAAAAGGTTTAAATATAATCATAGCAAATATACATAATGCAATAAAAATAAATACTGATAAAAAAATTATTAAAAAAGTTTTCTTCTTTTTACTTTCCTTATATTCTCCATCTAATAGTTCATCTATACTTATACTAAAATCTTTGCTAATTTGTTTCATAAGGGATGTATCAGGCATGTTCAAACCATTTTCCCATTTACTTACTGCTTGATATGTAACATTGTATTTATCGGCTAATTGTTTTTGAGTCAAATTATGCTGTTTTCTTATCTCTTTAATAAATTTACCAAATTTTTCTTGATTCATAAAACTTTTCAACTCCACTTCAAA
>JBJEFS010000128.1:2056-7873 GCA_051874325.1 Anaeroplasma sp. | reverse complement strand
AAAAAAGCCTTTAGGGCTTTTCTATTGTTAATATATCTTTTTTGTTTGGCTGATATATAGCAATTAAATAATATTTTTCTAAATTGACTAATAAACTATATTTGTATAAAATATTTAATTCGAACTTTAATATGTTATTCTCCTTCAAATTTCTTAAAATGATATTTTTTTCTTTTTTATCACATTTTTCTTTCCACCAAGCTTTAGGCTTTAAGTTAAAATGATTTAAATAATCTTTAATAATTATTTTATGTATTTCTTGATAATATGTTTTTTCTTTTAAAAATAAATCTAAACATAAAAACATTTTTTCAAGTGGTCCATTATAATCTAAATTGCTAAGCTCAAAAAATAAATTAAAATGATTTTCTTCCTTATCTAGGATGTAATTCATAGAATTTTTCATTATTCCGCTATTATAATATTTTTCAAATGCATCCTCTACCCGATGAATATTATTTATATCAGCTTCACTTAAAAAATTATTACTAATAATTTCATAGGGAGCATTATTATTCCATTTATAGGAATACATATCAGCTTCTTTATAAAGATTAGTACCATAAAGTATTTTTAAAAAACCTAATTGTAGTTCTTTTGGTCTTAAAGCTAAGACATCATTAAATGTTTTTTGAAAGGTCGAGTAATCTTCATATGGTAAACCTGCAATTAAATCTAAATGAAGATCTATAATACCAGCATCTTGAATTCTTTTAATGTTAGAGAATAATAAGTCATTATTTTGGATTCTTCCGACACTTAAATTTGATTTTATATTAGTAGATTGAATTCCAATTTCAAATCTAAAAAGATTTTTAGGAGCTCTACAGTTAATATAATCAATATATTCTGGTTTCAATAAGTCACCTGTAATTTCAAATTGGTAGGATTCATTTTTATGATGATTTTCTATTATAAAATCAATTAAGTCTAGAAATTTTTTATTTGCATTAAAGGTTCTATCTAAAAACTTAAATATTTTTGCTCCTTTATTTTGTAGTATAAGAATTTGTTTTTTGATTTCTTCCATATCAAAAAATCTAACCTTATTATCTAAACTAGCCATACAATATCCACAATGATATGGACATCCTCTTGATGTTTCAATGTACATTATTTTATTATTTACATCGTCTAATAAATCATATGCCATTTTTGTATTAGATATATCAACAATTTTATCATAGGTAAAAGTATTTTTATAATAAAGATTAGGGATTTTATTGATATCAATATTTTTCTTATCGAGATAATTTAATAATAAATCAAAGGCTTCCTCTCCCTCATTTTTAATAACATAGTTTGCTAGATTATTATTCAAATAGTATTTTGCGTTATAGCTTACTTCTGGACCACCTAATATTTTAATCAGTTTTTTATCTTTTATTTCATTTAATATTTTTTTAATTACTTCTATATTCCATATATAGCAAGAAAAAGCGACAACGTCATAATCTATAATATGACTAATAATGGCATTTATATCATCTTTAATTGTGTATTCTTTTATGTCTACAGGATAACTAGTATTCTTTTTTAAAAGTCTTATCGCAAGATTAGGATGTATATACTTGGCGTTAATACCAATTAATAATATTTTCATATAATTCACCACCTATATTCTAACATGAAAACATCTGTTTGTGTGGAAAAATAATATTAATTATGTTAGAATTATATAGCTAGGAGCTGATAAAATGCCTTTTTTACCAATAACATTAGAGGAAATGAAAGAATATGGTTGGGAAAGACCTGATTTTGTATATATAATTGGAGATGCATATATTGATCACCCTTCATTTGGTCCTGCAATTATATCTAGGACATTAGAAAATTTTGGATATAAGGTTGCAATAATTTCACAACCAGATATCAATAAAAATGAAGATTTTAAGGTGTTTCCAGAACCAAGATTAGGTTTTTTAGTATCTTCAGGTAATATTGATTCAATGGTTAATCATTATACGGTATCAAAAAGAAGAAGAAAAAGAGATTACTATACTCCTAATGGCGAAATGGGAAAAAGACCAGATAGAGCTTTAATAAGATATTCTTCAAAAATAAGAGAATTATATCCTAATGCAGCTATCGCAATTGGCGGAATAGAAGCATCATTAAGAAGATTGAACCATTATGATTATTGGGATAATTCAGTAAGAAGGTCCATTTTATTAGATTCTAAAGCCGATTTATTAATGTATGGTATGGGTGAGAAAACTATAGTTGAGCTTGCTGATGCCTTGGATTCAGGATTAAGTATTAAGGATATTGTTTATTTAAGAAATACAGTTTGGAAAACAAATGATGTAACAATGCTTCCAAGTGACTATGTTGAATTACCTAGTTATGATGAGGTTCTTGCAGATAAGAGTAATTATGTTAAATCTTTTCAAATCCAATATAAAAATACGGATGCCTTTACAGGTAAAGTGTTAGTTGAAAAATATCGGAATTGTTATGTTATACAAAACCCACCTCAATTTCCTTTATCTCAGGAAGAAATGGATGCAACATATGCATTACCATATATGAGAGCATGTCATCCTTTAATTGAAAAAAAGGGGCATGTGCCTGCAATAGACGAGGTTAAGTTTTCAGTAATTTCCAATCGTGGATGTTATGGTGGATGCCATTTTTGTGCTCTTACTATGCATCAAGGAAGAATTATCCAATCAAGGAGTAAAGAATCAATTTTAGGGGAAATAAAAACAATTTCTAAGGATAAAGATTTTAAAGGTTATGTTCACGATATTGGAGGACCAACAGCTAATTTCTATCATCCAGCTTGTGATAAACAGTTAAAGCATGGTGTATGCACGAATAAAGAGTGTATAGGATATAATCCTTGTAAGAATTTAAAGGTAGATCATTCTGATTATTTAGATATATTACAAGAAGCAAGAAAAATACCAGGTGTCAAAAAGGTATTCGTAAGATCAGGATTAAGATATGATTATATAATGTATGATAAAAACCCAAGCTTTTTTGAAGAATTAGTTAAGTATCATATTTCAGGACAGCTAAAGGTTGCACCTGAACATATTGATGATCGAGTATTAGTTCGAATGGGTAAACCAAGTAGAGAATTATATGATGAATTTGTTAATAGATATAATTCATTAAATAAAAAATTTAATTTAAAGCAATATCTAGTTCCTTATCTAATGAGTAGCCATCCTGGCTCTACACTTAATGCAGCCATTAATTTGGCTGAATATTTAAGAGATACTGGTCATATGCCAGAGCAGGTACAGGATTTCTATCCAACTCCAGGCACAGCTTCAACGTGCATGTATTATACTGGAATTGATCCTTTTACAAATGAAAGTGTATATGTACCGAGAGACCCTCATGAAAAAGCGATGCAAAGAGCCTTAATGCAGTATCGGTTACCTCAAAATTATGATTTAGTACATGAGGCTTTATTAAAAGCTAATCGTAAAGATTTAATTGGTTTTGGTTCTAAATGTTTAATTAAGCCTCGTAATTTAAAAAGATGAAATAAGTTATTGAAAAAAGCAAATAGATTGTTTATAATAGAATTAACTCGTAAGGGAGTAGTTCGCTAATATAGTGACTGGTCTACATAATGGGTTATCCCAGGCTCAGTCTTAAAGAACGAGACTTATGCTATTTTTAGCATTGTCTCGTTTTATTTTTGGAGGAAGTTATGAAATTATTTATTAACAGCTTTTTATTAGGAATTGGATTAGCAATGGATGCATGTGCTGTATCTATGGCAAATGGTCTAAATGAACCAAAAATGAGTAAATCAAAAATGATTTTAATAGCGTTTATGTTTGGTTTTTTTCAGGCATTAATGCCACTTATTGGTTTCTTTTTAGGTCATGCAGTATTAGAATATATTGAGAAGTTTATTCCTTGGATTGCATTAATACTATTACTTTTTATTGGTGGAAAAATGTTATTCGAGGGCATAAAAGGTGATAGTGATGAGGGAAAGATTTTAAGCTTAACATTTAAAACTTTATTCATTCAGTCAATTGCGACATCAATAGATGCTTTATCTGTTGGCTTTACCATTGCTGATTATAAGATAAATGAAGCATTTATTTGTGCTAGTATAATTGCTATTGTAACATTTGTGATTTGTATTATTGCTATAAATATTGGCAAAAAATTTGGTACTAAGCTTGGTTCAAAGGCTGAAATATTAGGTGGTATTATTTTAATAGGAATTGGTATTGAAATATTTATTACTGGTATGTTTTTTTAATAAATACTATAATTTGTTTAAGTAATGAGAAAGGAGTGTGCTGTTATTTTGGATGTTATATTTTCTAAGGATTATAATATTGATAATACAGGCAAAAAGCTTGTTACAGATGAATTGCAAGAATTGATTAATTTAGCTTCAAAAAAACAATGTCGATTAGTGATAAATGAAGGTGTTTATTTGGTTTCTAATTTATATTTAAAAAGCAATATGGAATTAAATATATCATGTGGTACTACGATTCTTGGAACAACAGATGAAACTAAATATGATATCATTCCAACTCGTGTTGCAGGTATAGAAATGCCATGGTATTCAGCAATTATTAATTGCATAAATCAAAGTAATGTTATTATTTCAGGAAATGGTATAATCTGTGGACAAGGTGAATATTTTTATGAAAAATATTGGGGCTCTGACAAATTAGGTGGAATGAGAAAATACTATGATTCTAAGGGGTTAAGATGGGCTTGTGATTATGATTGTTTGAGAGTAAGAAATGTTTTGATTTCAAATTCTAATGATATTTTATTAAAAGAATTTACCTCAAAGGATTCAGGTTTTTGGAATCTTCATATACTTTATAGTCATTTTGTTGAAGTTGATGGTGTTAAAATCGATTCTAGTAGCTTGAATGGTCCAAGTACAGATGGAATAGATATTGATTCATGCCATGATGTAAAAATTCGGAATTGTCAAACTAATTGTAATGATGATAGTATTTGTATAAAATCAGGTAGAGATTATGATGGTATTAGAGTAAATAAACCTTCATATAATATTGAGATTACAAATTGTAGAATTGAAAACGGTTATGGCATAACTATAGGTAGCGAGGTATCAGGTGGTATTAGTAATATAAAGATTGATAATATTAGTTTTTATGGTACGGATTGTGGTTTTAGAATCAAATCGGCCCTACCAAGAAAAGGATATATTAAGAATATAGATATTTCTAATTTAAACTGTATTAATGTCAAATATTTATTTCATATATTTTTAAATTGGAATCCAACTTATTCTATTTGTAAAATTCCAAAATCATATTGTGGGATTATTCCACAGCATTGGAAAGTACTTTGCATGGATACAAGTGAATATCCAAACACTATTGTATCTGATATAACTATAAATAATGTTAAATCATCATATTTAGAAGGGTATGATGGAATAAGTAGAATTTTTAATATTGAAGGATATGATGATCAAGCAATTGATGGAATTATCTTTGATAATATAAATGCTAAAGCTATTGAATTTGGAATAATTAATAATGTAAAAAATATTAAATTTATAAATTGTAAATTTGAATGTTATGGAAGCTATAATAGCTTAAATGATGATTTTGATAACAGATAAAAAAATATTTAAAAAAATTATATTTTGTAGTATTATATAAGTGGCTTTATTACTATTTATGAGGAGACAAACTTATGAAAAAAAATAAAATTATTTTGATTGTTTTTATGTCATTACTAGCTATTTCAATGATGTCTTGTAGTAATGTAAATAATGTATCATCTTTAACAGATACACTACCAAGTACAACAACACCAAGTACAACACTACCAAGTACAACA
>JBJEFS010000128.1:0-1956 GCA_051874325.1 Anaeroplasma sp. | reverse complement strand
AACAGATACACTACCAAGTACAACAACACCAAGTACAACACTACCAAGTACAACACTACCAAGTACAACATTACCAAGTACGACATTACCAAGTACGACACTACCAAGTACAACAACACCAAGTACAACATTACCAAGTACAACAACACCAAGTACAACATTACCAAGTACAACATTACCAAGTACAACATTACCGGAAACAAGCACTATAGTTAAAGATAATCGGCCAGGATATGATTATTTATCAGCTTTAGATAGCTCAATTATATCTAATTTTAATGCTGGTGGTTTTGTTGAAGGTAAAATCGGTGATTTTTCACAGTATGAAAACACCCCTGCTTATCGTAAGGTAAGTACTGCGGAAGAATTATTAGATGCAATATCTGATGCCAAATATCATTATAAAAATGTCTGGAACGATGCTACATCTACATATACACAGGTACCTGCTGATGGATACACAGAAGAAACAATGCTAGGTTCCGTACATGTTATTGAAATAATGAATGATATAAATATGGGATATAACAAAATTGATTTGACAAAAGTTGATTCATCTACAATTGAAAATTTTTCTAGAAAAAATGCTGCTGCAATTAGTAATTTAACAATGTCTGATATGTTTACAGAAAATGGAATTTCTCAAATAAAAATTGAAAATACCTCTAATTTATTAGTATATTCTAAGAATGGTGCAAAGCTTACACATTGTGGAATAAAATTAACAAGTGATACAAACGTGGTATTTAGAAATCTTCAATTTGATGAAATATGGCAATGGGAAGATTCAATGAATTCCTCTCCAAATTTTATAATTGGTGATTATGATGCGTTTGGATGGGCATATTTTAAAATAGCTTTTTGTGGATATGTTTGGATTGATCACTGTGAGTTTGGGAAATCATATGATGGACAAATAGACTATTCTAATCCTGAATATTCTGCAAATAGTTCAGTTGCCTTTAGAGCTCCGTTTGGTGCTGATGGAGGTAATGGTCTTCATATATCTAATTGTAGATTTAACGCTGGAAGTGATGATAAAAATGGATATTTATATCAAATGATGTTAAAATGTGAGGATGATTATAATAATAATGGTGGCCAATATTTATATTATAAGACTTTAAGGGATATGGGAGCTACATTTGATGAAATATTATATGGTATTGCAATTCCTCAAAAGAAAGGCTTCCTTCTTGGTGATTCTGGTGATGATTATAATTACAATTTAAAATTAAAAGTATCATTTGCAAATAATGTTTTCATGAATATTGAGGATAGAATTCCTAAGGTTAGAGGCGGAATTGCCTATTTGTATAATAATATTATTGATTCATTTCAATATAATACATATCGAGATTTATTATTAGCAAAAAATATTAAGAATATAAATAGTCAAAACTCTAAGTATAAATGTGCTCTTGTAAGCCAGGGAGTAATTTGTGGATTAGGAGCAGGAGTAATGGCAGAAAATACCTTCTATTATGGTATCAGTGATTTACTTAAGAATAATGATAGTTATGCTGATACAAATTTATTGAAGGGTGGGTATAAATTTATCAATGTAAAATATCAGATAAATAAGCAATCTATTCCATATATAGGTACAACAGAAAAAACTAACCATAAATATAATAATTATAATGCGACTCCAACGTATTTAACTATTGTAGCGTTTAATTGGCATAATGATAGTAATACTAAACCATTTGAACCAGTATTATATGATTTAGAACATTTAGATACTATTTTAAATAATACATTTAGATCAGGAATAAACACTAATATTGCTGATATGTATATGTATTCAAATTTTTATGATTATTCTGATTAAAAAAATGGACTTCACAATTTAAAATGTGAAGTCCTCTTTTTGTTATAGAAAACCCCCCCAGCTAGGTTGGGGAGTTCAAAAAAGCTTATAGCTATGAGTGGCAAATAAAAAATCCTCGTTAT
>JBJEFS010000127.1:0-1954 GCA_051874325.1 Anaeroplasma sp. | reverse complement strand
GTATTCACTAAATCATCTTTAATATAATTATAAATATTTACTAAATCCTCTTGAGGGTATTTTTCAAATCATAATTAGTTGAAATTCCATCTTCATCACATACCCATAATATTCCATGAACAAATTCATTCATTAATTTAACTATATACATCTTTTTTTCTCCTTTTTTATGTGGATAATGGTATATTTAATATACAAATATTAATTTTTTAAACAACCTACAGGTACAACTAATACATCATCTTGACGACGATAAGCATAATCTCCTGTTCCTGTTAAAACCATAAGAAATGCTGGGGTCTTCATTTTTTCTGTATCAATTTTAGATGCCAAAGCTTTTAAACTTGTAGCACCTTCTTCAATAAGCTTTTCCCCACCAAGTTTAATTTCTACTAAACCATATTTACCATTTTTTAAATGAATGACAGCGTCACATTCTAATCCATTTTTATCTCTATAATGAAATACATCACCATTTAAAGCTTCCGCGTATACACGTAAATCTCTTACACATAATGTTTCAAATAAAAATCCAAATGTTTTTAAATCATTTATTAAATCATTAGGACCAACTCCTAATGCTGCAACTGCTATGGAAGGATCTATATAATATCTTGTATCGGATGAACGAATAGCTGTTTTCGAACGTAAATTCGGATTCCATGCTGGCATTTCTTCTACTACAAATATCTTCTTTAATGCACTTAAATATGAGGCAATAGTTTCTTCGTTAATTGAACCCTCATCATTCCCTTGAACATCTTTTGCAAGCTCTGTGTTTGGAACTTGAGTCCCTTGATTTCTAGCATATGAACGCATAAGTCTACGTACTTTATCAGTATTTTTTTGAACATTATCAGCTCTATTGATATCTGAATGTATAACAGCATCTAAATAATCCATTGCTTGATCTAATGCGATTTCATCTCGCATATCTACTGCCTGAGGCCAACCACCTCTACATACAAGAAATGCTAATCGTTCGAAATCTAGTTCTGAATATCCATCAATTTCTATTTGACCATCAAATAAATCTTTTAAACTTACTTCACCGCTAGAATCGCCTGATTCATATAAACTCATAGGTCTCATCATTAACCAAGTAAATCTACCTATACCAGAATGTGTTATTTCTTTTGTATCTACAGGAACTGCCGAACCTGTAAGTATAAATTGACCTAATTCACTTCGATGATCCACTTCAAAGCGAATTGTATCCCAAAGCTTCGGAGCAATTTGCCATTCATCTATAAGTCTAGGAGTAGCACCTTTTAATAATCTTTTAGGGTTCAATTCAGACATATTTATATTTTGTTCTTTCTTTTCAGGATTATCCATATAAAGTATACTAGCTGCAAGTTGTTCTGCAGTTGTTGTTTTACCACACCATTTTGGACCTTCTATTAATACAGCACCCTTACCTTCTAGTTTTCTTTTCAATATTTCATCTGCAATTCTACTTTTATATTTCTTCATTTGTATGCCTCGTTTCTGTCAAACCTACTTATATTATATGATATACAAAGCAAAGATTCAAGTTTTTTCCTACGATTGTCGCGAAAATAACTCGACACTTGGCTGTTTCCTAAGTCGATACTTAGCTTTGTAATATTCATCGCATTATCTATACTATTAATATATGTAGATGAATTGATTAATAATATTTAACAATATCCTTTGATTAACAAATTATATATGGGATGACCAAATCATCCCATATATAGCATTATACTATCTCCCTCTTTTATTTTCTCTCCTGCATCAGGAGATTGGTATATTACTGTATCTCCATTACCATAATATACATAATTATAAAAACTAGTATTTTTTATTTCTTTTTTAGTTTTACCTATATAATTATCCACCTTATAGGTTGGAGTATCTAAAAACCATCTTAGATTCTTTTCTATTTGGTTTTCATAATCTCTTTTAACACCTAAATATTCTAGTGATT
>JBJEFS010000126.1:0-8202 GCA_051874325.1 Anaeroplasma sp. | reverse complement strand
ATTAAACCTTAAAGAAGGAGATTGTATAATCTTAAGTACAATTTGATTATACTAGTCAACTATGCACATTATTAAACATTTTATAACAATAACTAAGCATCGTCATAAGGTAATAAAATATTGCTTTAAGGCAGGACTATATAGACAGGGCTTGGCTCATGATTTATCTAAATATGGATTAACTGAATTTATAAATGGTGCTAAATTTTATCAGGGGACTAGAAGTCCTCATCATCAGGAAAGAATTGAAAAAGGTCATAGCGATGCGTGGATGCACCATAAGGGAAGGAATAAACATCACGTTGAATATTGGATTGACTTTAATTTAGAGCTTAATAAGTATTCATCAGTTGATATGCCTAATAAATATTTGGCTGAAAGTATTTGTGATCGAATATCAGCCTCTAAAAATTATCAAAAAAAGAATTTTGTTCCTCAAATGGTTTTAGATTATTTTTTAAGTGAAGGTTATAAAATTCCAATGCATGATAATACTAGAAAGAGAATGGAATATTTATTAAAATACTATGTTAAATATGGTGAAAAAGCCATATTTTTGTTTATGAAGAAGTATATGAGAAACAATGGAGTAACATTTCCGATGGAAGAAATATTATGAAATGAAGGTGTAAAAATATGATTAATCAATTCTCAAGAAGTCAATTATTATTTGGCAAAGAAGCTATGGAAAAGCTAAAAAATAGTAAAATAGCTGTTTTTGGTATTGGAGGAGTTGGTGGTTACGTTGTTGAAGCACTTGCTAGATCAGGAGTAGGAAATTTTGTTTTGATTGATAGTGATAAGGTAAGTATAACAAATCTAAATAGACAAATTATTGCTAGTGTTGAAACAATTGATAAATATAAATGTGATGTAATGAAAGATAGGATATTAAGAATAAATCCTGCAGCTAATATTGAGGTTCACAAATGCTTTTACTTGCCAGATAATGAAGACGAATTTGATTTTAATGAATATGATTATGTGGTTGACGCTGTAGATACTGTAACGGCTAAGATAGCAATTGTGGTTAATGCCAAGAAAAAGAATATCCCTGTTATAAGTGCAATGGGAGCTGGAAATAAAATGAATCCTCAGGATTTAGAGGTTTCAGACATATATAAAACATCTGTTGATCCTTTGGCTAGAGTGATGAGATATGAATTAAAAAAACGTAATATAAAGTCGTTAAAGGTTGTTTATTCTAAAGAAAAGCCAATTGAAATAGATGCAAGTGATTTGATATTGGAAGAAAATACTAAAAAAAGAATTCCTGGCTCTAATGCGTTTGTCCCATCTACAATGGGACTTATTATTGCCTCAGAGGTCATTAAGGATTTAATAAATTATAGATAGGAGAATTATAAATGGATCGTTGTGGAGAAATTGAAAGAACAATTATTAAAAATTATCGTAGTAAGCTATGGTCACCATTTATTAAAGCATTAAAAGAATATAAGTTGATTTTACCTAATGATCATATATGTGTATGTATTTCTGGTGGTAAGGATTCAATGTTAATGGCTAAGCTTTTTCAAGAATTGAAGAAGCATTCTGATTTTGAGTTTGAAGTAACGTATTTAGTAATGAATCCTGGCTATAATGAAATCAATTTAGAGGTAATTAAAAATAATTTGGAATTGATGCAGATTCCAGCAGTTATAATGAATACAGATATTTTTGAGATTGCGAATGCTCAAATAAAAAATCCATGTTATTTATGTGCTAAAATGCGTAGAGGTGCATTATATAAGCTTGCTAAAGGATTAGGCTGTAATAAAATTGCTTTAGGACATCATTTTGATGATGTTATTGAAACTACTTTAATGAATATGCTTAATAGTGGTTCTTTTCAAACTATGCTTCCAAAGCTTCATAGTCAAAACTATGAAGATATGGAATTAATTAGACCATTATATTATATAAGAGAAAAGGATATTATTAATTGGAAAAATAAAAATGAATTAAATTTTATTGCATGCGCATGTAAATTCACAGAAAATTGTGCTAATTGCAATGAAAATGAAAGCTCTGGTTCTCAACGATTAGAAACAAAGAAATTGATTCATTCACTTTTAAAATATAATCCACTAGTAGAAAAAAACATTTTTAAGTCTGCAGCTAATGTTAATTTAGATAAAATTTTAGGATATAAAAAAGGTGATGATAAAATTAGTTTTTTAGATAGCTATGATAAAAAATAGTTGACAAAAAACTATTTTACCATTAAAATAACAATTGTTATATAACATTTGTTATAAGGAGATAAATTATGCCACCAAAAATCAAAATAACAAAAGAGACAATCATTAATAAAGCTTTAGATATCCTTATTAGAGAAGGTGAAGAAGCTTTAAATGCTAGAGCCTTAGCAAAAGAGTTGGGATGTTCGACACAACCAATTTTTTCAAACTATAAAAGTATGGATGAAATAAAAAAATATATTAAAGAAAAGGCTATGGAAATTTATAAGAGTTTTATTGATGATGGATTTAAAAATCCTTTACCATTTAAAGGTATTGGTTTAGCATATATTGATTTTGCGACTAAATATCCGAATGTATTTAAATTCTTATTTATGTCTAATACAAATTTTAATTATGATAATGTAAAAATTGATGATGAAGATACAACCAAAAAAATAGCAGGTATTATATCAAATAATTTAGGTATAGAGTATGATAAAGCTCTATTAGTGTACCTTGAATCATGGATATTTGTTCATGGTATAGCTTGTATGATTTGTACTAATACAGTTAGATTTCCAGCTGATATCATTTCTAGCTTATTAACCGATTATTATAATGGTATAAAATTAAAATTAGGAGGATTAAAAAATGATAGCAATAAAAATTAATAATATAACTAAGGAATATGAGGATATAATTGCTGTTGATAATGTATCACTTGAAATTGAAAAGGGATTATTTTTTGGATTATTAGGTGTTAATGGTGCAGGAAAAACAACTCTAATAAAAATGCTTACTGGCTTATTAACTCCAACGTCAGGTGACGCATATATTAATGATAAAAGTATTATTACTGATATTGATTATGTTAAACAAATTGTTAATTCATCTCCTCAAGAGACTGCAATTGCACCTAATTTATCTGTTTATGAAAATTTAGAATTTATTGCGATGCTGTATGGTGTAAACAAGGATGAAGCAAAAATAAGAATAACTGAAATTGGTAAAAAATTAGGTTTAGAGAAGGTATTTAATAAGAAATCAGCAAAGCTTTCAGGAGGATGGCAAAGGAGACTATCTATTGCGATGGCCTTAATAACAGAACCTGAAGTATTAATTTTAGACGAACCAACCTTAGGACTAGATGTAATTGCAAGAAGAGAGCTTTGGGATATTATAAAGCAACTAAAAGGTAAAATCACTATCATTCTTACTACTCACTATTTAGAAGAGGTAGAAGCTTTATGTGATAGGATCGCAATCATGGCAAATGGTAAAATAAAAAAGGTTGGAACTAAAGAAGAATTAATTACATGGTCTAATTCCAATTCATTTGAGGATGCCTTTATTAAATATGCTAGGGAGGAAATCATATGAGAAGAGCAATGATTTTTGCAAAAAGAAATTTAAAGGAAATAATTAGAGAACCATTGTCACTGATATTTAATTTTATACTTCCAATATTATTGTTATTGTTATTTTTCTGTTTTATATTTGGAAAAACAGAAGAACAAATTATTACAAATACACCAATGTTTTCTCCTATGAAAATAGTACCTTCAACAATTATCTTTAGTTTTTCATTTTTAACATTGTTTGTAGGAATGCTTGTGAGTAAAGATAAATCTTCTTCATTTATTCTAAGAATTAAATCCTCACCGATTAAAGCATGGGAATCTTTTATTGGTTATGTAATTCCGATGCTCATTATAGCAATATTACAAATGTTAGTTATTTATATTGCAGGTTATCTATTAAGCTTTGCAGTAGCAGCAGATAGTTTAAGATTTAAATTTACTCTAGACACACTATTATCATTTTTTGTTTGTTTACCACTTTCATTATTTTTTATATCAATAGGTATATTGCTTGGTTCGATTGTTAGTGATAAAATAGTTGGCGGTGTTTCATCAATAGTTGTGAATTTTGCTGCTATAACTAGTGGAATATTTATGCCACTTGCAGTTATGGGTGGATTTAAAATTGTATGTCAGGCTTTACCATTTTATCACTTTGCCACCTTGGCTCAAGATTCATCTGCAGGAGTATGGATTAATTCGGTTCACTATTTCGATCCATTAATTGAATTTTATAAAGTAAATAATATGAGTGTTATTTATAATGTGTTTGACACAAGCTATGTCCATATTATTTATTCTTATACAATCACAATAATGATAATTGCTATATCAATATTTATTTATAAAAAAAGAATATATAGTAATAAATAAAATAATGGGCTCTTGCCCATTATTTTAATTCCATATATTCAAAATCAATTTCTGATAAATCATATTCTATTTTCTTTCCTAATGATTCACATACGTGTACTAATTTGCCATTCTCTGTATAGCCATTCCATGTAGCAATAACAGTTTTTACATTTGATAGCTCTTTTAAAAAGTCTAATAAATCAATTTTAGAATCCTTTTGATATAGAATAGATTTTTTATCCAAAAGGATTTCTTCAGGCTTATAGGTGCTAACAAAATTTCTTATGAAGTCATAAACGTAGTTGGCATCTTTTCCCTCGGGAATTTCTTTACCTAAAATCATATCTAAGTTTAAAATTGGTATACCTTTTTCTTTAGAATAGTTATTTAAAAATTTTGATTTACCAGATCCAGGTTTACCAATAATTAAAAGAAGCTTGTGCTTTGTTTCAGTTTGCATTTTATTTTTCCTCCTATAGAACTGATCGATATAATATACTTATATTATAGACCATATTGACTATAAAAGTAAATATGAAAAAATTTTCATAATTGAATTAAGTGATATTTAATATATAATAGGTATATGAGGTGAATTATATGTATAAGGTTTTATTGTCTATTGAAGGTATGATGTGTGGCATGTGTGAGGCTCATATATGTGATGCTGTAAGAAAAAGCTCTAATGCTAAGAAGATTAAAGCTAATCACAAGAAAAATGAGGTTACTTTTTTACTAGATGATGAAAATAAAATTATAGATATTATAGAAAATATTCAAAAACTTGGATATAAGGTTTTAGATAAAAAAATTGAGACAAAATAATTATGGTGAAGATATGAAAGAAATTATAATTAAAGCATCAGATGGGTTGAATTTATCTTGTTTGATTAAAGAAATTAATAATCCTAAGGCTTGTATTCAAATAATACATGGGATGTGTGAGCATAAAGAAAGGTATATTCCATTTATAAATTTTTTAAATAGTAATGGATATTCTGTTATTATATCTGACAATAGAGGTCATGGTAAAAGTGTAAATAATGATTATCCATTAGGATATATTGGTAATGTTGATGATTTGGTCTCTGATCAATATGAAATAACAAAATATATTAAAGGTGTTTATCCTGGTAAAAAATTATTTATTTTTGCTCATTCAATGGGTACATTAATTGCAAGAGCCTATATAATGCGTCATGATAATGAAATTTCGGGATTGATGTTGTCAGGTACAGTATATTGTAATCCATTTGCCTGGCTTGCTAAATTAATAGCCAAATTTAAATGTATAGGTAATGGCAAAATGAAGTCAAGTAGCATACTTTATTGTTTTTCTAACAATATGTCGTTTAAGGATGATACTTCATGGTTAAGCTATGACAAGAAAAATATAGAAGATTATAATGCTGATTCATTATGTGGCTTTAAATTCAAAAATTTAAGTTATTTGACATTATTCTCCTTAGATTCTTTACTTACAAAATCAAAGAAATACCAATGCTTAAATCCTGATTTACCAATAATAAGTATGTCAGGAAAAGATGATAGAACAACGAATGGACAAGGTGGTTTAAAAGGCATAAAGAAGGCTTTAAATAAGGCAGGCTATAGTAATATTGTGATTAAAGAATATACTAATATGAAGCATGAAATATTAAATGAAGCTGATAAAGAGCTTGTTTATAATGATGTTATCAATTTTTTAGGTGTTAATATATGAAATATTGTTGGGAATGTGGAACTAAGCTTGAGGAAA
Organism: Anaeroplasma sp.; assembly: GCA_051874325.1. GTDB lineage: Bacteria > Bacillota_I > Bacilli_A > Acholeplasmatales > Anaeroplasmataceae > Anaeroplasma. The sequence continues at coordinate 2,041 of JBJEFS010000126.1, read as the reverse complement.
AATTATTAGAACATGAAGGAATAATTCCCTTTTGTTCTAAATGTAATAAATATAGATTTCCTTTTTTTTCAGCTGCTGTGAGTGTCGTTATATTAAATAAAGAAAAAACTAAAACATTATTAGTAAAGCAGTATGGAACAGGTAAAAATCGACTTGTTGCAGGATATATTAATCAAGGTGAATCGGCAGAACACGCCTTAATAAGGGAGATGCAAGAGGAGATTGGTGTAACACCAATAGCCTATAAATTTCAAAAATCAATGTACTATGAGAAGAGTAACACTTTATTATTTAATTTTTATGCAATAGTAGATTCTTTAGTTATAAATCCTAATTATGAAATAGATGAATATAATTGGTATAATGTTGAGGATGGCCTAGAGGAGTTAAAGGAATCGATACTTGCAAAAGAATTTTATAAGTACTATTTAGAAAATAACAATGGATAGAATGTTTATTCTATCTTTTTTTCTAACTTAAATTATGTTAGAATATAGGTGGGATTTTTCTATTCAATAATAAAGAGAAGGATGATTAATAAATGATTTTACATAAACAACAAGGTCCAAATGTTAATAAAATAGATTCTTTAACAGGGCTAGATGAAGAATCTAAGAAACTAATAAAGAGCTACTTATTAATTGAAAAGGATTATCGATACGCATTAAGAGAGATGTCTGCAAAGTTAGAAAATTTAGATGATTTTTGTCAATTAACTTTTTCTCATAATCCAATTCATCATATGGAATCAAGAGTGAAAACACCTGCTAATATAATTGAAAAGATTCATCGTAGAGGTTATCCTGTTACAATGCAGTCTCTTTATGAAAACATTTATGATATTGCAGGAATGAGGGTTGTCTGCAATTATATTTCTGATATCCATAAAATAATTGAATTATTGATTGAACAAAAGGATATTACAGTTAGACTAAGAAAGGATTATATTACTAATCCAAAGCCAAGTGGTTATCGTAGTATACATATTGTTTTTGAAATTGAAATGTATATTGATGGTAAAATAAAAAAGGTTCCAGTTGAAATTCAGTTTAGAACAATTGCGATGGATATGTGGGCTTCACTAGAGCATGAATTAAGGTATAAGAGTATTGATGATTTAAGTGAAGAGGACAAAAATAATTTAAGGAAATATTCTGATGATTTATATAATGTTGACATAAATATGCAAAGAATTTTTGACTCTAAAACATTAGGAGAAAAGGGTAATGAGTAATTATGAAGAGTTAGTTGAGAAATATCAAAAGCTTGGAATTCCAACACCTGATAAAAAAATGATTAAAACACCAGAACAAATCGCAGGTATTAGAGAAGCTGGAGTTATAAATAATAAAATACTCGACGAGGTAGCTAAGAATATAAGGATTGGGATGTCAACAGAGGATATTAATACTATTGTTCATAGTAAGACAATAGAATTGGGTGGTATACCTGCACCATTGAATTATGAAGGTTTTCCTAAAAGTGTTTGTACATCAGTAAATGATGCTGTTTGTCATGGTATTCCAAATCCCAAGCAAATACTAAAGGATGGAGATATAATTAATGTTGATGTTACTACCATCTATAATGGATATTATGCAGATGCATCAAGAATGTTTTGTATTGGAAAATGTAGTGAAGCTGCATTGAAGCTTGTAAGAGTTACAAAGGAAGCATTAGATTTAGCAGTTGAAAACTTAAAGCCATTTTCTCGTTTAAGGGATATAGGCTATTTTATTGAAAGACATGCTAAGACAAATGGTTTTTCCGTTGTCCATGAAATAGGAGGACATGGAGTTGGAGTAGAGTTTCATGAAGATCCATTTATTTATCATTATGGAAAAAAAGGTACAGGTATTGTTTTATTTCCAGGAATGGTATTTACAATTGAGCCAATGATAAATCAAGGAACAAGACATGTATTTTTGGATGCTAGTAATGATTGGACTATTTATACAGATGATGGTGGTTTGTCAGCCCAATTTGAATATACAGTATTAATAACTGAAGATGGTGTTGAAATTTTAGCGTCATAGTTTTA
>JBJEFS010000125.1:0-8224 GCA_051874325.1 Anaeroplasma sp. | reverse complement strand
AATAAAAAATATCATTGCAATCATACCAGCACTTATATATTCTATAGCTTTATATCCCTTAAATTTTCTCTTGATTTTATTTTATAATTTTATATTATGAGAACACAAAACAGAAAAAGCCTCTAGATTTTAATCTTGAGACTTCATAAAATAATCAGAAAAATAATTAAATTAATCACTTAAAAAAATATTTGATTCATAAGCTTGTACATATGAATTATCATTTAAAGAATTACATATTATTTGATGGTCATCAACAATACACATACTTCCTATTTCAATAAAAGAATTATTCTTTGATTTAATTACTGTATAATCAAAAATCTGTGTATCATTCCTTATTCTAGAAAATTCTATTTTACAATAATCATGTATAATAGAATTTTTTTCTATATTCGAGTTAATTACTATACAATTCCTTCCTATATTTGAACCATCGATAATAGAATTTTTTATTATTGTATATTCTCCTATACTAGCATTACCAAGAATTATTGAATTTTCAATTATACAAAAAGAAGATATCTTAGTATTATTTGAAATTTCATTATTACCAATTAATAAAGCATTTTTATTTATCCTAGTCATACGTTTAAGCCTCCATATACATATTATATGAAGGCTTGAATTAATTTATTTATATTCTACAAATAAAAACAATTAGCACAAATATAAAATAGATTTTAAATTGTCATCTTTTTTTAAATGGATTACTCTCATAACAAATGAAATACATGAAATAATAATAATTTGAATCATAATATAGAATATTTGAATAGGCCATAATAAATTATCATATTTTGTAATAAAGGATAATTCATATGGATTTAAAAAAATAGTTGCGGCTAAAAGTATGATTGATATTAAATCAATTATCTCAAAATCTTTTTCACAAAGCAAAGCTACAATAGGAATTAAAAAGTACAAACTATTATATCTTATTTGAGAGCTTGATAAATTTAAAATAATAAAAGTTAGCATGCATACCTTAATCCATCTTTTTTTATTAAAATAACCTATTGTTAATAATAAAATATCAAAACATATCTCTACAAAAAATGATGTATTGATTTCAAATCTGGCTAAAAATCCCTTTAAGCTTGTCGCATAGGCATTAATCATTGTAGATTCCTTACTAGAAAAATTTAAAATATTTCTAATTAAATATGACATCCCATAAAATCCATCATAAAAGACAAATGGTACTAAAAATAAAATAATAATATATATTAAGGTTCTTACAAATTCTTTATATCTTCTATCACATAAAATCAATACTATAAATAATATTGGATATATTTTTATTGCAACAGAAACAGCTAATAAAACATAGGCTATTTCTCTATAATATTTATTATCATGATTATAAAAGGAAATAAATCCTATTAAGCATATTGTGCACAATATGATAACATTACCACGCTCAATCGCCCAAAGCATAGGCATAGATATCAAAAAAGATAAAAACAATATTGTAGCAAAAATTTTATTATCTTTAAATCTAACCTGTATAATTGTCCATAAAACGATAAAGCATATTGTAAAAAATAAAATCATAGAAATTAAACACGGAATATTTGTTTGCATCAAATATCTATTTGTAAAATCTAAATAAACCATATCTTTAGGCAAAGTTTTAGATATTAAAAAGAAAAGACAATTAATAAATGGTGGGTAAATAACCCATTGTTCATCATAAACATATTTATCTTTAGCATCACGTATTGAATTCAAATAATCCATAAATCTGTCGCTACCATTTTGAAAAAAGAATTTAGAGAAAAAATTTGAGTTAGAACTATTTATAATAAGTATAAAAAATAATATTGAAAGCAAAAACATTAGTGAGTATGTTAAAAAAATTACCTTCTTACTCATTATTTTTTTCATTTAATCAAACCTCCCCATAACAACATTAGTAACATAAAGACCATATCTTGTACCAGCATTAAAGTTAGTAAGTATAGTTTTAATTATATGATTACCTGTTTTAATATTACAATCAATATATAAGTTTTGTTGTCCTTCTATTGTCGTTCCTGAGTAAACTAGCACATTATCTACATAAATTTCAAAATCTACACCTACTTTATCAGATGGATTATATATTGAAAACAAAAGATCGTCGCCTTCTCTTCCATACATATTTACTGCAGATTTTTTTTCGATCCATCTTGATCCATTATCATCCTCTACTTCTCCATAGCCATAAACAAAGATATCTGAATTTTTAAATATAGTATAATCTTCATTTTCCGGAATATCAAAATCAATAGTCATACCACTATTCCTTATAGCTAAAGCAAGTACTTTATAATCATTGTTCTCATCAATCTTTCCTGTAACATAATTATAGTCATAATCATATTTTATTCTATAGTTTAACTCATCCATACTAACAGATTTATAATCAATTGATGATAAGCCTATTATTTGTAATAATATATATATTAAAGAAAGTGTTTTAATAATAGAGAATGAAAAACTATTAGAATTAAATAAATTCATTTTAATTTTATTCTTTTGAATATATTGATAATCATAAAAAATAATACCTATATAAAATAGACTAAAATAGTAGCGTAATGAATATTCAATATTCATTTGATTTATGTTAGTTATAGAAACAAAGGCTGTAAAAATACCACCTAATAATATACTTTTTATTAATTTATCTTTATTATCTTCTTTTATTAATAAAACGATAATGTTAAATATAAATAATAATAGAATAAAAAAACTAACTAAAACACTATAAGGATAAAAAACTTTAGACGGAGCAAAATCAACAACATTCAAGAAAACCTTAAACAACCAACTGATATTAAATCCTAAATTTAAATCTAATAGTAAAATAGCTAAAATGATTGACTCTAATAATAAAATAATTTTTCTGATTTGTATATTTTTATTTTTACAAAGCTCATAAATTAAATCTATAAATATTAAAATCAAAAATAATATATTGTAGAAAAATAAGAGGATAGCCATATTGAATAAAAGCTTTAAGTTTTTGTTTTCTATATCTTTAAGAATAAACAATAATAAAATACCAATTAAAGCCATTTTTGTTTCTATATATGAAGATGTAGTATTTTGAAAACAAGTATTTATAACCAATATAGTAAAGGGAATAATAAATATTAAACTATGAATAAAATCCTTTTTTGATATTTTATAAAATGCTATAAAAAATAATACATATAAAGAAACAGAAATAATAATGGAAATAATATGATAGTATGTAATACTACCATTTTTATTTAACATTAATAATAATGAAAATAATAAGCTATTTTCATACGAAAAAGTAGAATTCATAAAAAAATTAATATAATTATTATCATTTAGGTATTCAATTTTTTGTAACAATAAAGCAAAATCAAAGTAATCACTAGCAATATTATTCAAGCAAAGTGGTAAGCCAATAATTAGACCTAAAAAAAATAGACCTAATAAAATAAGATTATTTTGATTTTTTTTAATTATTTCCAACATTATAACCTCCATAAAATAATTAAATAAATAATTAGTTTATTCTAAATCACAAGATATCCTAAGAAAATACATTAGTAGATCTCTAATATCCTGACCACCATTTTCATATGGCTTATATGGTTCCTCACACGCAATTGTAAAATAGAAAAATTGATTATTTATATCATCAGATTCATAAATAAACTCATACCTATCTTCATTCGTAAACGAATCTATTTGACCAATTAATTGATCATTTATATAAAAGCAGTAATTCATATTTAATAAATCCGTATTTATGTAAAATTCTAACGAAATTTTTCCATTTGTACTAAAGCATAATATTGACTGCTTGGTTCCTTCTAACCATCTTTCATTAGTATCTTCATAATATTCACTAGGCTCAATAAATAATATTTTATTGTCAGTATAATAAAATATTAATAGTTCATCAGAGCTTTCTTTCAAACAAAGATTTAAAGTATCGATAAAATCATTTTCATTTTTTTCAATAATAAAGCCTTTAGAAAAATCAAATTGTAATAAATAATTATTTAAATCTGAATAGTAATCATCATTATCAATGATAATAGCTACTTTTTTATTTGACCCATTATTAAGATAAATCCTATAAATTGAATCATACCAATAATTAGCTAATGAATTTTGTTGATGAATATAATAAAAAGGATATGATTGTTCTGTCATATAAATAGAAAAAACAAATGTAAGTATTCCAAATAATATAGATAATACTCTAATAGAATACATCCATATTTTATTATAATTTGTTTTAATAAAATTATAATTATAAGCTATTGATATCAAAAAAACTGCATAGCTTGAATATAGAAATCTCATTTCTACCCTCATAGATGTACTAACAGTTCCAATAAGAAAAGCCATCATAATTACTAAGATAACATTTAACGAAAATGCTTCATTGTATTTTTTCTTTATTAAACAATAAATAAAATTAATTAGGAAGATTATTAAATAACCAAAGGATAAAAATGAAATTACTTCTGCAAATATTTGATGATAAACATCCATATCATCAAATACAATACCAACTAAATAATCACTTGAAATTGGAAGCTGAAATACATTAAGTAATGAAATAACTGACTTTTTTAAGGTTTCAATTATATCTATAGTTATTGTTTCTTGACCACCCGTATCTACAGCAAAGCTCATTTTCAAAATAATTGTCTTAAAATAATAATAAAGAAAGAAGGATAATATAAATGATAATGAAAAAATTATTTTTTCTTTATTCGTTTTTCCTGAAAATGCATAAAAAATAAAACATGGAATAAATAATATAAAATAACGCTCATGAGAGAAAATAATTAAAAAATAAAACACTAATGATAACCAAAACCATCTACGTTCTTTAGTCTTTTGATAATTATACATAAAATAAATTATCAAAATAATAAAAGCCAAACAAAGATTTTCCATTCTACCTAGAACCTGTGTAACATTATACCAGGAAAATCTTGAATAAATGAATAAAACTGATAATAATAATGAAATCCAAGAACACTTTGATATTTTAAAACTTACAGTAAAAAATAATAATCCCAACAATGAAAAAGAAAATATATTCCACCATTGAATTAGAACCATATTATTTTTGCATATAAATAGCTGTAAATAAACAAAGAGTGAACTTACTGGTCTAAATCTATTTGAACTTGTTGAAAAAACGAAATCGAAAAAATTCATTTCCATTACTCTATGGTATTCACTTAAATCATCACCAGAAAATGATAAAATTGTAAATTCCCTATTTAATAAAAATGCAAGAAAAAGCAATAATAGCCATACAAGAACTATCTTTAATACTTTTTCAGTTTTTGTTGATGAAATCTCCATAATATTCCTTTCCTAATATGGTTATAATTTTACTATGCTTTACTTTCTATTTTTTATAAAATCAATTGTTTTTTCAATTCCCTGTTCAAATGTATATTCTAATTCAAATCCTGTATCATTCTTTAATTCGGAAATATCAGCACATAAGAACATTGGCTGATACGGAGGATATTCTTTATCAGCAAAACCAATTGTTGATTTAGAATTAGTTTTTTTATGAATGATTTCAATATATTCATAAAGCTTTTTGGTTTGTCCACTTCCAATAGGATATACTTTCCCATTTACACCTTTATCTGCAATAAGCATTATAGCCTTAGCACAATCTTCAACATATAAATAGTCCCAATCTTGTTTACATGGCGTTAAAATAGGTCTTTCATTATTCAAAAAGCATCTTGTAGCATATGAAATTAAGGTGTTAGGGTTATCATATGGACCATAAATACTTAATATTCGAACCCAACAATGTCTCATACCTAATTGATTAGAAAGAATTCTAGATAGCTTGCCAGCAGCAAATTTAGCAATACCGTAACCAGATTCTGGATTACAAGCTAAGGATGAAGTTAATACTTCTTCCTTTGGACCAAATTCTGCTTGTGAACCAGCGCCCATAAACATCTTACACCCAAGCTTATTTGCCAATCTAACAGCATCTAAAGTCATTTTAATATTTGATTCTTGTAAATCAGCATTATCTCTTCCATGACCGATTGTAGCCATCCATCCTAAATGAATAAATGCATCATAATCATGTTCTTTATAGTCAAAACTACTAATATTTGCTAAATCACATTCTACTTTTTCACATAATGGACTTTCAGGTAATGAATTAGGAATTACAAATTCTTCTTTTACAAGTAATAGGCACTTTATTCCATTTTGAACCAACTTATTAACAAGTGCAATACCAATCATTCCTGTTGCACCAGTAATAACTACTTTTTTTAACATAATTATTCCTCTGATACTTTCATAATATTAGATAGCTCTTCTCTATCAAGATATGGAGCTAAATCTTCAAGTGGTGCTGATACCATTGAGCCATCCTCAAGTCTTCTAGAACCAGCTTTTGGTTGGAAAAATTGAATTTTATCAACCATTACTTCAACAATTTGAGGTTCAACCTTATTAAAATCATTTTTCATATATTCAAAGAATTCATCATTATTATTACATCTATAAAATGGATATCCATATGCATACGCAATCTTTTCCATATCTGGAAATGATAAGTCTAATGAATCAGGACCTATACCACATAAAGGAGTACCCTTAAAAAAATTAGATTGTGATTGACGTATTGAATGATAGCCATCATTATTAATTACAATAATTTTTATTGGTAGCTTATGATGAATAATAGTTTGTAATTCCTGCAAATTCATCTGAATTGAACCATCACCTGTTAAGCAAATCATTGGTTCCTTATTATTAGCAAAGCATGCACCTAACGCAGCAGGTAAATCATATCCCATTGAAGCCATGCCAGAATTTTCAATAAATCTAGTTCCCTTCTTTATTGTATAACCGTGACCACCAACCACGCATGCTGTACCATTACCAGATACAGTAATCATATTCTCTGGCATTTCCTTCGATAGCATATCTATTACAGCATAAGCATTAGCAATCTTCTTTTGATCATAATGCTTTTTCTGAATAACTGGATATTCCTTTTGCCAAGTTTTACATTGCTCAATCCACAATGTCTTGTTAGAAAAAAGCTTTGTATCATTTTCAAGGATTCTATTTAAAGCATTAATAACATCTTTGACATTTGCATGAATTGGATATTCAACATGAATAGTAGGCTTCTTTAATTCTGCTTCATCGATATCCACCATAATAACCTTAGCTTTTGGGGCCCAAGATGCATAATTAAAGCCAGTTTGACGAATACTTAGCCTACAGCCAAAAGAAATAATCAAATCACTATTTTGAACAGCAAAATTACCAGGTCTATCTCCAAAGTTTCCTGGACGACCAGCATATAAAGGATGATCAGATTCAATAGCATCTGACGAATTCCATGCACAAACAACTGGAACGTTTAACTTATTAATTAATTCTTTAAAAGCATCAAATGCCCCTGAAAGACGGATTGCACTACCAGCATATAAAACTGGACGTTTAGCTACTTTAATACTAGAAATAATCTCATCTAATTGTTCTTCTGTTGGCATCGGGATTTGTTCTAAACCCTCTTTAATAGGATCGAATCCTACTAATTCATCTGTTTCTACAATTGCTGATTGAATATCTCCAGGAACATCAATCCATGTTGGTCCCATACGACCATTTAAAGCTAAATAAATTGCTTTTTCTACAATATATCTTATATCCTTTTTATCCTTTACTAAAGCTGCATATTTTGTCATTGTTGCAGCACAAGGTACGATATTAAACTCTTGATCACCCATTGCTCTTAAAGGTAAACCTGTACTAACTGAAAAGGAATCCCACCTAACTTGACCAGATATAATAATCATTGGAACAGAATCTACATATGCACCAACAACACCAGTTAAGGCATTTGTTCCTCCTGGGCCTGTTGTTACACATACAGCAGCCATTTCATTATTTACTCTTGCATAGCCTTCAGCTGCAATTGCACAAGCTTGCTCATGATGATTATAAATAACCTTCATTCCTTTTGCATGTCCAAATGCATCATTTAAATTCATGGCTCCTCCACCAACAACAGAAAAGGTTGTTTTCACACCAGCTTCTAATAATTTTTGAACTATATAATCAGCTACTCTTATCTTCATAACTAAACCTCTTTCAATTAAGCATTTTAATTGATTATATCATATTTGTAATCAAAAAACAAATATGGTGTCTATTCGACACCATATAA
>JBJEFS010000124.1:0-31782 GCA_051874325.1 Anaeroplasma sp. | reverse complement strand
ACAAAAAGAAGTTACAACCTTTCACAGCGGAATTTACTTTAATAATTAACATTTTTTATAAAATATGAAAACGCTTTAAAAAACTATTGAAAATTGTTTTGTTTTCTTATATAATAACTAAGTATTTTGTTTTTTGGAGGTATATAGTTATGAAAAAATGGGTTTATTTATTTGAAGAAGGAAATGCTAAAATGCGTGAGTTACTTGGTGGAAAAGGTGCTAACTTAGCTGAAATGACTAATTTAGGCTTACCAATACCTCATGGTTTCACTATTACTACGGAAGCATGTATGGATTACTTTTCTTCTAATGGTATAACTGAAGAAATCAAGAATCAAATAATTTCTTCATTAAATAATTTAGAAATAAAGCAAAATAAAAAATTTGGTGATGATAATAATCCCTTATTAGTTTCTGTAAGGAGTGGAGCAAGAGCTTCTATGCCAGGAATGATGGATACAATTTTAAATCTTGGTTTAAATGATAAATCAGTTCTTGGTTTAGCAAATAAAACAAATAATCCTCGATTTGCTTATGATTCTTATAGAAGATTTATTCAAATGTTTTCAGATGTTGTTATGGGACTTGAAAAGTCTAAATTTGAAGGTGTTTTGTCTAATATTAAAAGAGTAAAAGGATATATATATGACTATGAATTAAATGAATTGGACCTAAAAGAAGTTATTATTGAATACAAAAAGTTTTATAAAGAAAACTTGGGTACTGATTTTCCTCAAAATCCAATGGAGCAATTGTTTTTAGCTATTGAGGCCGTTTTTAAATCTTGGAATAATCCTCGTGCAATTTATTATCGTCGTTTAAATGATATTCCTGCTGACTGGGGTACTGCTGTAAATATTCAGTCAATGGTTTTTGGCAATATGGGTGAAACATCAGGTACAGGTGTTGCATTTACAAGAAATCCTGCGACTGGCGAAAATAAAATTTATGGTGAATACTTAATTAATGCCCAAGGTGAAGACGTTGTTGCTGGAATTAGAACGCCATCTCCTATTTCAAGGTTAGAATATGATATGCCAGATGTTTATAAGGAATTTATTAGAATTGCCAGTGTTTTAGAAAATCATTATCATGATATGCAGGATATGGAGTTTACAATTGAAAATGGAAAATTATATTTTCTACAGACAAGAAATGGAAAAAGGACTGCTCAAGCAGCATTAGAGATTGCTTGTGATATGGTTGATAGTGGATTAATAACAAAAGAGGAAGCTTTATTAAGAATTGATGCTAAATCTTTAGATCAATTACTTCACCCTAAATTTGATCAAGAAGTGATTAATAAAGAAAAGGAAATTGCAGTAGGTTTACCTGCATCACCTGGTGCTGCAGCTGGTAAAGTATACTTCACAGCTCAAAAGGCTAAAAATGCAAGTAAAAATAAAGAAAAAGTAATTTTAGTTAGAGATGAAACAAGTCCTGAGGATATTGAAGGAATGCATATTTCACAAGGTACTTTGACAGCTCATGGTGGTATGACAAGTCATGCAGCAGTTGTTGCAAGAGGTATGGGTGCTGCTTGTGTTTGTGGATGTAAAGCCTTAGATATTCATGAAGAGGAAGGCTTCATGTATGTTGGTAATATCCTTATTAAAGAGGGAGATTATATCTCTTTAGATGGTTCAACTGGTAAGGTATACTTAGGTAATATTTCAACTAAACCAGCTACAATTGATGGTAATTTAGAAAGAGTAATGAAATGGGCTGATGAGGTTAGAAGACTAAAAATTAGAACTAATGCTGATACAATTGCTGATGCTAAAAAGGCTAGGGAATTTGGAGCTGAAGGAATAGGTTTATGTAGAAGTGAACATATGTTCTTTAATTCTGAAAGAATACCTGAAATTAGAAAAATGATTTTAGCAAGAGATTATGATGAAAGGCAAAAAGCTTTAAATAAATTATTAGTATTTCAAAGAGAAGATTACAAAGGCTTATTTGAGGTGATGAATGGATTATCTGTAACAGTAAGATTAATTGACCCACCTCTTCATGAATTTTTACCTCAAGGTGATGATATTAAAACACTTGCTATTGAGATGAATCGTGATTACGATGATGTTTTAGCTCAATGTGAATCACTTAAAGAATTTAACCCAATGATGGGACATCGTGGTTGTCGTTTATGTGTAACCTTTCCAGAAATTGCTCGTATGCAATCAAGAGCAATAATGGAAGCAGCAATTGAGGTATGTTGTGAAAATAATATGACATTACAACCAGAAATTATGATTCCACTTGTTGATGATGTAAAAGAATTAAAGTTTGTTAAGAATATTTTAATTGATGAAATCAATAAAGTATTTAAAGAAAAGAATATAGAATTAAAATATCATATAGGAACAATGATTGAAACTCCACGTGCCGCTATTTTGGCCAATGAAATTGCAGAGGAAGCAGAATTTTTTAGCTTTGGTACAAATGATTTAACACAATTGACATTTGGTTTATCAAGAGATGATGCTTCTAGATTTTTAGATTCATATTATAAAGAGAATATTTATGAATCAGATCCGTTTGCAAAGCTTGATCAACATGGAGTTGGTCTATTGATTAAAACTGCAGTTGATTTAGCTAAAAATGTTCGTAGTGATATTCATTTTGGTATATGTGGAGAACATGGAGGAGAACCTTCAAGCATAGAATTTGTTAACAGTATCGGACTTGATTATGTATCTTGTTCACCATTTAGAGTGCCAATTGCTAGACTTGCAGCAGCACAGGCAGCAATAAAAGAAAAAAATAATTAAAACTAATATAGCATATCGATAATTATTATTTTATGATTTCGATATGCTTTTTTTGATTTTATATAGATTTTATTTTTTTGGTATTATATAAACAAGAAAATTACTTTTTATTTAAAGTATAATAAATTGTTAACTTTAAAATTATTGTAAAAAAAAGTAAAACGAAAGTTTTTTCTAATTTTGTCGAAACTGTTTAAATATAAAATTATTGTTTTATAATCATTTCAGGTGATAAAATTGGGGTTAAATGTTGGTGTATATATTAAACAGGATGTATTAATTTTAAGATTAAAAGGAGATTTAGATGATATATCAGTAAGTGATTTAAGGTTACGAATAGCAAGGTATATTGATGACTATAAGATAAAGCACTTAGTTATTAATGCAGAAAAGCTTGAGTTTCTAGATTCATCTGGCATAGGCTTTATTATAGGAAGATATCATCAATTAAAAAAAGTTAATGGTGATATAACGTTATGCTGTATTAATAGTAAAGTCGAAAGAATAGTAATCCTTTCAGGTTTGGCTAAAATATGTAGCATAAGAGATAATGAGCAATCAGTATTAGTTTCGCTAGGAGGAAGATAAAATGGAAAATGAAATTAGAATGACATTTCTGTCAAAAAGATGTAATATTGCAGTGATAAGAAATATGTTAGGAGCAATGCTAGTAGATAATAACCCTACCATTGCATTTATTAATGAATTAAAAACTATAGTAAGTGAAGCAGTAACTAATTGTATTGTTCATGGCTATAATAATGATGAAACAAAGTATATTGACTTAAATATATATATAAAAAATGATATGGTTGCTTTAGATATAATAGATAAAGGTGTTGGAATAGAAAATGTTGAAAAAGCAAGAGAAGCTTTATATTCAACAAAATCAGATGAAGAGAGAAGTGGGTTAGGTTTTACAATAATGGATTTATTTTCAGATTTATTAATCGTAAAAAGTGCACCAGGAGAAGGAACTTATCTCCATATTGAGAAAAAATGGTAGTATAATATAAATTCTTTTGATAAATACTATTACCGAAGGGACAGGTAAGAATGTTAAAATCAAAGGAATATTATAAAAAATTGATAAATGTTGATAGAAACTATAAGGATATGACAATAAGCTTTTTAAAGGCATTTTTCTTTGGGGGATTAATTTGTTTAATTGGACAAGGCATACTAGGTGTTTATAACTTGTTTTTTGATAATACCACCTCATCACTTTTACTTTCTATGACAATGATAACAGTAGCAGCTTTGTTAACTGCATTTGGAGTTTATGATGAGATAGGACAATTGGCAAGATGTGGATTATCAATCCCAATCACAGGCTTCTCTAATGCATGTGTATCTGCGGCAATGGAATATCATAGAGAAGGAATCGTTACAGGGGTTGGTAGTAATTGTTTAAAGCTTGCAGGAAGTGTCATTGTCTTAGGCACAACTGCGACAATAATTGTATGTTCAATTAGGTATTTTTTTGAGGTTATAATATGAATTTTAAAATAGAAAATGCTTATTTATATGATAGCTATGTCATTGGTGGTAAGTTAGAAGGAAAAGGCCCCATTGGAGCATATATAGATTATATTAATGAATATAAGGATCGTTCATATGAAAATGATGAAATTGATGCAATATATTTTTGTATTGATCATCTTCTTGAAAAAACTAAATTAAAGTATAGTGATATAGATATTGCAATTGGTGGGGAATTATCTAATCAACTAACAACAACACATTATGCATTTAGAAGAACTGAAGTTCCAGTTATTGGAATATATTCAGCGTGTGCTAGTATTGCTTTGTCAATTGGTATAGCTGGATTACTTTTAGGTACTCATAATATTCATAATATACTAGTAGCTACCTCAAGTAATACTCAATCAGCTGAAAGAGAATTTCGTAATCCTAATGAGTATGGAGGAGAAAAATTAAATACCCAAACGTTCACATCTACAATTTCTGCTAGCTGTTTATTGACTGATAAAAAAACTGATATTCAGCTAACAGGCTTTACTTTAGGTAGAGTAATTGATATAGGTTTTACTGATGCAAATGATTTTGGAAGAGCTATGGCTCCGGCCGCTTTAGAAACATTATTTGAGCATTTTAAAGAAACAAATACAACACCAAGGGATTATGATTTAATACTAACTGGTGATTTATCATTGTATGGCTCTAAAATTGTAAAGCAATCACTTTATGAACATTTTGGAAATGTGTCTAATTATGATGATTGTGGGATGATATTATATGATGTTAATAATCAAAAGGTATTTGCAGGTGGTAGTGGTCCAGGTACCTCAGCAGGAGTTCTATTATCTTATGTAAAAAAAAGAATGCTAGATAAGAACTTAAATAACGTTTTGTTATGTGCTACAGGTGCACTTTTAAGTCCAACAATGGTAGCTCAAAAAAATTCAATTCCATGTGTTGCTCATATTATTGTATTAAAGAGGTGCCTATGATTTATTTAACTGCTTTTTTAGTTGGTGGGGGAATATGTGCACTTGCACAATTAATAAAAGATTATTTTAAATTAACGACTGGTCATATGACTGCATTATTTGTTACTGCTGGTGTTTTTTTAGATATTGGAAATTTCTATGATAAATTGTTACAAGCAGCAGGCGCTGGAGCGATGCTTCCTATTACTAGCTTTGGACATGCTTTAGCAGATGCAAGTATATCTAAGGCTAGAGAAATAGGTTATATTGGTATTTTTACAGGAATTTTCGATAAAACAGCAGGTGGAATTGCATTAGCTTTCTTTTTAGCAATTATTATTGGAATGATATTTAGACCAAAAAGATAAAATTCTTATTAATTATTCAAATATAAAAAATTAATAAGAATTGTAAAAATAAAGCCTATAATTGAAATATATTTTAGGTTTTTTTTGTTGTATTATTTTCTTTAATTTTATTAGCTAAAATGTTATAATTATAAAAATGATTAAGAGGTATATATATGAATAATGAAAAGCCAGTTTATAAAAAAAATGATTTTCTAGCCCCGAATAAGTTAATTGCTATCTTAAGCTATTTGTTATGCTTATTTGTGTTATCTAGTTTAATATTTTATCTTGTTGCTTTTATATATAGTAAAATAGCTTCAATAGATTTTAATCAAATAATTGATTGTATGACTAATACTAATGATGAAATTATTTATTCTGAGGAAGTTTTAAATGCAAATTATGTTTCGCAGGGAATAACAAACTTAATCGCATATTTACTTGCCTTTATTTTGATCGTTTTTTATATGAGGGATGATTTAGTAAATGATTTTAAAAAAATAAAGAAAAAGCATTTATGGCTCATTCCATTAACAAGTGTTTTATTTGTATTATGCTCCTATGGAATTGATGAAATCGTAAAATTATTTGTAGATGATTCAAATAATCAAAATACAATAATAAATATTATGACATCTGGTGGAGGTACTGTATCAATTATTATTGCAGTAACATTATTTGCTCCCGTTATAGAAGAACTTATATATCGTAAATGTGTTTTTTCATATTTAAAAAAGTATGGTATTGTGGTTTGCTACATTGCATCAATGCTTTTATTTTCACTTCCCCATATGCTATCTACTAAAACCGATATATTAACCTGGGTTATACAGTTAATACCATATCTTTTAGCAGGGGGTATGCTTTGTTTTGTTTATCAAGTTTCTGGATATAATATTTATGCATCTATATTTGCTCATATGCTACAAAATATTGTATCTACAATAATAGTTTTAATGAAGTATGTTTTATTTATTGCATTATTATAGTTATTTGGAGGTTGGAAAATGCTTAAAAAAAATATTTATGAATTAGATAAAAATATATTTGATATGATTGGAAATAAATGTCCTATTCTAACTGCTGGAGATCGATTTACAGGCTTTAATTCTATGACAGTTTCATGGGGTGGACTAGGAGTATTATGGGGAAAAAATGTTGCTTTTGTTTTTGTTAGAAAATCAAGATATACATATCAGTTTATTGAAAAGAGTAATAGTATCACTCTATCTTTTTTACCTGAGAAATATAATGAAGCTAAAACAATTTTTGGTAAATTTTCAGGCAAGGACATAAATAAATATGAAAAATCTAATCTTCATACAACTTTTGATATTGATTATAATGGATACTATATTACTGAATCTGAATTTGTTTTAAAAATGAAAAAATTATATAGTATTGATATTCCATACGAGAAGCTACCTGATTCAATTAAGCAGAGTTATTATTCTAATGGTGATGAGCATACAATGTATGTTTGTGAAATATCACAATATTTGGTAAATGAGGAATAGGAACAATGAAGAAGGTTTTTTTGTTTGATTTGGATTCAACACTTTTACAAATGAACCAAGACCTTTTTTTGCAAGAATACTTTTTATTGGTTTCTAAATATGCTCAAAGCCTTGGCTTTAATCCTAATGAATTTATGACTTTATTTCAAAATGGGGCTTATAGCGTAATCAAAAATGATGGTTTAAGAACAAATGAAGAAGTTTTTTGGAATGTCATAAAAACAAAGTATACAAACGTTGAAGAAATAAAGAAACAATTTGATCGCTTTTATCGAACAGAATTCTTAAAGCTAGAGACTATTGTTAAAAAAACAGATATACCTAATATGATTATAAAATTTTTAAGGGAACGTGGGTACATGATAATTCTTGCTACTAATCCAGTTTTTCCTAAGATATGTACTTATGCAAGAATTAAATGGGCTGGATTAGATATAAATGATTTTATTGATATTACAACTTATGAAAACTCAACATATTGTAAACCAAATCATTTGTATTTTGAAGAATTGTTGAATAGAAATAATGTTAAACCAAGTGATTGTATAATGGTAGGAAATGATATAGATGATGACTTTTCAGATTTGCCAAAGGAAATATCTAAAATATTAATTACAGATTATTTAATTAATCGTAATAATAAAATAATTAGTATGCCAGCATATACTTTAGAGGAATATTTTAATTATATTAAGGAGAATTTATAATGCCATTTATTGACTTACATTGTGATACTATTGGCGTAATTAGCCATAAAAAAGAACTTTCTTTAAAGGATGCCAATCTTCAAATCAACGCAAAGTATTTGAAGGAAGCAAATTTTTATTTACAATGCTTTGCTATGTTTATCCCATATATTGTTGATAATCCATTTGAAGAGTGTATTAATATGATAGATGTATTTTATGAAGAGATTTCTAAAAATGATGAATTAGTATTTGCATATAGTTATGAGGATATAATTAATAACCATAATAAAGGAAAAATATCTGCATTACTTACGATTGAAGAGGGAGGTACTACAAAATGTAATCTTTCTTTTTTAAATACCTTTTATAGGTTAGGTGTTAGGATGATTTGCTTAAATTGGAACTATGAAAATGGAGTTGGATATCCTAATTATGGAAAATATATCGATGGTAAACCAGACTATAAGACTCCAAATATAAAAAATGGATTAACTGAGTATGGTTTTAAAATGATAAAACGAATGAATGAGCTTGGAATAATTATTGATGTTTCACATTTGTCAGATAAGGGCTTTTGGGATGTTATTAATACATCAACTAAGCCAATTGTTGCTTCTCATTCTAATGCAAGAAGTGTCTGCTCACATGTTAGAAATTTGACTGACGAAATGATTATTGCACTACATAAAAATGGTGGTGTAATGGGTATAAATTATTGCGCAGATTTTTTAGATAATGATGAGGAAAAAGGTAAAAAAACCATAGAATGTGTTATTAGGCATATAAAGCACATTAAAAAAATAGCGAGTATTGATGTTGTAGCACTTGGAAGTGATTTTGATGGTATTGATCCAAGGATAGAACTAGAAAATGCACAAAAGCTATCTTTACTAAAAGAAGCTTTAGAAAAAGAATTTACGATTGAAGAGGTAGAAAAAATAACGTATAAAAATGCATTAAGAGTATTTAAGGCAGTATTATAATATTAATATAGGCATATATTTAAATAAGGAGTGGATCATTATGACCTATGGTATCATTTTAAAAAATGATAGCAATTTTAAATTGTTAGGGAAACCAATGATATCTTACGTTATTAATAATTTAAATGATATTGTAGATGATTTATTATTTATTTCGGATGAAGATAATAATAAAGACTATCATTTTAATGATTTAGTGGATATTATTGATGACAAAGGATGTTCATTAATTATTCCTGCCAATATGCCTATTATCGATAGCGAATTATTAAAGTCTTTAATCAATTATCACATGAGAAATAATAATAAAATTACTTTATTATATTCGAATATCGATAAGCAAACTTTTAAAAATAACTTTATTACGACAGGAGTTATTTGTATAAACAATGATTTTATTCCAAAAATAATTGGGAATATTATTTTTTCTAATCATCAATATTTTTTTAATTTTTATGATTTGGCTAATAAATTAAATATAGGCTTGTTTAATACAAATGATGATAAAAAGTGTATTAGATGTGACGATTATATTTCATTATCATATGCTGAAAAAGAATTAAGAAGCATAATTAACAGAAATCATATGTGTAAAGGAGTTAGAATTGAGAACCCTGAAACTGTTATTATCGAGCCTGATGTAAAAATATCTAAAAATACTTTTATAGGTCAGTGCTGTAAAATAACAGGGAATTCGATTATTAAGGATGGTGCTCAAATAACATTAGGCTCTGAGATTTATAATTCAACAATTGGTGAAAACACAATAATACGACAAAGCGTTATTGAGGATTCAATTATTGGATCAAATTGTAAAATTGGTCCTTTTACTCATATTAGGATGAATTCAAATATTGAAGGCAATAACCGAATTGGAAACTTTGTTGAAATAAAAAAATCCCAAATTGGTATTAATACGACTGCTGCTCATTTGACTTATATAGGTGATACTGAATGTAAAGAGAATGTTAATTTTGGCTGTGGAAGTGTCACAGTAAATTATGATGGGGTAAGTAAGCATAAAACAATTATAGGAAATAATGTATTTATTGGCTGTAATAGTAACCTAATTGCCCCAATAGAGATTGGTGATAATGCATTTATAGCAGCAGGTTCAACTATTAATAACTCTATAGAAAATAATGACTTTGCTATAGCAAGAGCTTATCAAATAACTAAAAAGGATTATATGAAAAAAGAAAATAAGGTTATTGATAATCAATGAAGTATTTTGGAACAGATGGAATAAGAGGTATTCCTGGTGATAGCTTGTCGTATGATTTATTATATCGTATTGGCAAAGCATTATATATTTTAGGAAATAAAAATGTTCTAATTGCATGTGATACAAGAGTATCCTGCAATAAAATTATAAATTGCTTAATAGAAGGAATGAGTATAACAGGCATAAATATTCACTTATTAGGTGTTTTGCCTACACCAGTATTACTTTACGAATCAAAAATGCAAAATGCTATTGGAGTCATGATTACAGCAAGCCATAATCCATATTATGATAATGGAGTGAAAATCGTTTTAAATGGAGAAAAGTTGACAGATGAGGAACAAAGCAAAATTGAAGCTTTGATTGATAAACCAACAAGTATTAAGCAAAAATCATATATATTTTATGATGATTATATCGTCAATAATTATTTAGATTATATTGTTAAATTCATAAAAAGAACAAATTTAAAAATAGCTATTGATTGTGCCAATGGTGCAACCTATAAGATTGCACCAATTATTTTTTCAAAAATAACGGATAAGTTAATAATTATTTCAAATAATCCCAATGGATATAATATAAATGAAAATTGTGGTTCAACTCATCTAGAAAAATTACAAAAAGTTGTCTTAGCTAATAAATGTGATATTGGCTTTGCTTTTGATGGTGATGGAGATCGGGTATTATGTGTTGATTCAATGGGTAGAATAATCGATGGAGATTTGATGATTTATATTCTTGCTATTTATTTAAAGAAAATAAATAAATTAAATAAAAATACAGTTGTTCTAACAATAATGAGCAACCCTGGAATTATTAAAGCTATGCATGAAATGAATATCAAAATAATAGAATCAAATGTTGGAGATAGATATGTAATTGAACAAATGGTAAAAAATGATCTATCCTTAGGTGGAGAAAATAGTGGTCATATAATTATGAGAGATTATTTTAATTCGGGAGACGGGATTTTAACAGCTGTTATTTTGCTATCAGCATTGAATTATTTATCTATGGATATTTCTATAGTAAGAGATAATATTAACCTAGTCTATGATAAGATGGTTAATATAAAAAAAGAAGAGAATAGTATTATAAATTCTCCAAAGATCCAAAAATTAATTGTAGAGGCTCATAAAGGTTTGGGTGATGATTCAAAAATTATAATACGACCTTCAGGTACAGAAAGACTAATTAGAGTTTCCGTTATGGGAAATGATAAGAATAAGGTAAATCATTTTACTAATCTTTTGGTAGAAGCAATCAAAAATAATGAAGAGCTTACTTAGTAAGCTCTTCATAAAATTGATTATATAGTTCTTTTTTATCAATATTTAAAACATAAGCAAATTCATCAATTATCAATTTTTCAGCATCTTTCATAGATTGTTCATCACTTGCATGAAGCTTTCTACTTTTATTTTTTAAAGATAATTGATGATTTTTTATTGATTTTATTAGTTTTATAGTTTCTATTCTATTACCGCTTTTAATTATTTCAGCGAAAATTTTTTTTCTTTCATTATCATTTTCGACCCAATAGGCTTCTAAAAATGGAATTTGATCAATAATACTTATAATTTCATCTCTAGAAAGTAAAGAATGAAGCCTAGCTAAAGTTATTGGATTGTTGACAGGAATAGTTAATTGGGTTTTTGCTTCTGATAAAGGAACTAACACAAAATAATCATTATCCTGTCCATTAAAATTTCTTGATATTTGTTCTGTTATTTTACATATGCCATATGTAGTATATATAACTACGTCCCCAATTTCAAACATATTAACCTCCGAATAGATTCTAACACGTATATATTAATTATAACATTTTTTTTATTTTTTTCAAAATTAAAAAGTAAATTTTTGTAATATTTTTGCTATACCTTTTTATTTATTTAGTATATAATATATGATAAGGCTTTGGAGGTGTTACTGATGATTGAAAATTATAATGAATTCAAGTTTTTTTTAACATCATTAAAAGACAAGCCCTCATTATTACTTCATGTGTGCTGTGCACCTTGTTCAAGCCATTGCCTCTTATTACTAGAAAAATATTTTGATATTACTATTTTTTATAGCAATGATAATATTTATCCAGAGGAAGAATATAATTTTAGATTAAATGAAGTAAATGAATTTGTTAAAAAACTTGACTTAAAAATTAAAGTTATCAATGATGAGTATCATCCATTTGATTATTATGAGACAATTAAAGGATTAGAACATTTAGGAGAAAAATCTAATCGTTGTTATAATTGCTATAAGCTAAGATTAGAAAAAACTGCAATTAAAGCTAAAACACTGAATTTTGATTATTTCACAACCTCATTATCTATTTCGCCATATAAAGTTGAAAAATGGATTAATGAAATTGGATATGACTTAGAAAGACAATATAATGTTAAATATTTATACTCTAACTTTAAAAAAGAAGATGGATATAAGCATTCAATAAAATTGTCAAATGATTACGGTCTTTATCGACAAGATTATTGTGGTTGTGAATACTCATTGAAGGAGAGGAGGGAATACATTGATAGAAATCCAAAAGAAGACCAAAGTAAAAAGATTAAATCTTCCTACTAATAAACGATTAATATTTGTTAGTGATATACATGGTGATATTGATACCTTAAAGGAAGGATTAGGAAAGGTTAATTTTAATGAAAATGATTATCTTTTTATTATTGGTGATATATATGAAAAGGGTGATTTTAGAAAAAATCTAGAAACACTTCGTTTTGTTATAAATTTAGCAAAAAATAATTCTAATGTTTTCCCTATGGCTGGTAATTGTGATGAGGTGTTTCGATTTATATTACCAAAAACAGAAAAAGAAAACTTTTTATATTATGCAGTTGAAAAAAAGCATTCTATTATTAATGATATAGCAGCTGAAATGAATTATGAGCTATCATATGATATGGATGTAGATGATTTTATTTCAAAATTGCAACTTGAATATAGTGAATTATATGATTTTATGGATTCACTTGATGATATTATCTTTATAAATGATAAATTAGTATTAGTTCATGGTGGAATAGATGATATAAATAATATACCAGAATATTCATTATCTTTATTAAAATATGATAATTTTTACAATTTATCTAAGCGTCAGGATAATATTACTATTGTTGGACATTATCCAACAAGAAATTATCGAAGTGATGTGTCATGTGTCAACCCAATTTTTGATTTGACTAAAAATGTAATTTCTATTGATGGAGGAAATCATATTGTTAAGGGTGGTCAGCTTAATTTTGTTACCTTGGAATCTCTAGATTCAATGAGGTTTAGCTATGTATGGGTTGATCATTATCCGAAGTATCTAATGAAGCAGGATGTTATTTATGATACTCCAGAAAGATTAGTTAGTGTTACATTCAATGACAATGAGGTTGAAATTGTAGATATAGATTTGGACTATTATCTAATTAAGCATCTTAAAACCAATACCTTTATGTGGGTCCATTCCTCATTTGTTTATAAGGATAAAAGTGGTAAGTATTATACATATGATGCCTCTAACCAATTTATTACCGTACATAAAAATGATCGTATTTCAATAATAAAAAAAGGGATGCCATATAGTGTTATTAAAAATAATGGTTATATTGGTTTAATTGATTCTAAGTATATAGAAGATGATTTTTAATTATAAGATATATCAAGATATATTAGTTTTGGATTATTTAAATAGTTTTTATTTGTCAAAATCTAAAATTAATAATTTATTTATAAATAAAGAAATAAAGATCAATGGTAATGATTGTAGTAGGAAGTCTTTATTAAAAAAAGGAGACACTTTATCAATAATTGAGAATGAGAACATCGATTTTTTACCAGAAAAAAAGAAATTGAATATTCTATATGAGGATGATTATTTACTTATTATTAATAAGCCAGCTAATATTTTAGTTCATCCTGATTCAAAAGATAAAAAAGGTACTTTGTGTAATATTGTTGCTGAGTACTATAAAAATAAGAATTATAACATTTCAGTAAAATATGCTCATAGATTAGATATTGATACCACAGGAATAATTGTTTTTTGTAAGGATATGTTATCGATGTCTTATATGAATCATTATATTTCAACTCATGAGGTGAATAGATATTATTTAGCATTCATTGGTGGACGATTAAACACTAAAAAAGGAATTATTGACTTTCCAATAGGAGAGGATAGACACCATAATTCACGAAGGAGGGTATCTAAAACAGGTAAAGAGGCTATAACTCATTATGAGGTTTTAAATGAATTCAAGGATTATTCTTTAGTTAAAATAAAACTTGAAACTGGTAGAACTCATCAAATTAGAGTTCATTTTTCTCATATTGGACATCCATTATTAGGGGATGAATTGTATGGCGGTAATAAAAAATTAATTAAAAGGGTTGCTTTACACAGCTACAAGCTTAATTTTATTCACCCAATAACTAAAAAGATGATTGATATTGAAAAAGATTTGCCATATGATATGAGATTATTAAGGGAGAGATAATAATGCTTACAGGTAAACATGTAAATAAATATTATAAAAAATATATTATTTTTTTTATAATTGGAATAATTGCTTTGATATTAGTTGATTATTTTCAATTAGAGATACCTAAAATTTGTGGAAAGATTTTAGATGGAGTAAAAGATGGAACCTTAATGCTTGAAGAGAATAGTAGTGTCATTGTAAGATATATGATGTATTTAGGGCTAATTGCCTTTATTATGTTTAGTGGTAGATTTGCATGGAGATATTGCATATTGGGTGTGGCAGCTAGAATTGAAAGTGATATTAGAGAGGATATGTTTATACATGCTGAAAAACTATCAAATCAGTATTATAAGGAACATAAAACAGGGGCATTAATGGCACTATTTACAAATGATTTACAGGTTATTAGACAAGCCTTTGGTAGTGGAACAATAGCTTTAATTGATGCTATTTTTTTAGGAAGCTTTGCTTTGTATAAAATGATTAAATGTAATTGGATTTTAGCTTTTTTTAGTGTTATACCAATGATCTTAATTGTGGTTGTTTCTGTAACATTAGGAAGAATTATGAAACAAAAATTTACAAAAAGGCAGGAAGCATATGATGATTTATCAGATTTTGCTCAAGAAAATTTTAGTGGAATATCTGTAATAAAAGCTTTTGTAAAAGAAATTCATGAGGTAAGACATTTTGATAAGCTTAATCAAAATTATTATGATAGTAACATTTCATATGTAAAATTTGTTACTCTTCTTGAAATTTTATTAACTGCAATTATATCGTTTATAATTGCTATTCTATTTGGTGGAGGAGCATATTTCGTTATAAAGGAACAAAGCTTTTTTGGGGAAACCTTTACAGCTGGTAAGCTTTGGGAGTTTATTGCTTATTTTGATACCCTTGTATGGCCATTTATGGCAATTACTCAGCTTATTCAAATGCGTGCTCAGGCAAAGGCCTCTTATAATAGAATTAGTGAATTATTAGATACAAAAGTAGAAATAAAGGATGAAAATGTTGTTTTAGTTGATGAAATAAAGGGTAAAATTGAATTCCTAGATTTGTCTTTTAATTATCCTGGTGGAGATGATGTGTTACATAATATATCATTTAAAATAGAGGCAGGACAAATGATTGGAATAATTGGTAAGACAGGCTGTGGTAAAACAACTATAGTTGATTTATTGCTTAGAACTTATAATTTACCAGAAAATAAGATTTTAATTGATGATATCGATATTATGCACCTTCCTTATAAAAAGGTAAGAGATGCGATTGGATATGTACCTCAGGATAATTTTTTATTCTCAGATACTATTGCAAATAACATTGCATTTGCATTTGATGATTTTAGTACAAATAAAATTATTGAGGCAGCTAAACTAGCTGATGTTCATAATAATATTATTGAGTTTAATGATAAATATGATACAATTCTAGGAGAAAGAGGTGTGACCCTTTCAGGAGGTCAAAAGCAAAGAGTTTCTATAGCAAGAGCCTTAATAAAAAATCCTTCAATTTTAATTTTTGATGACTCAGTTTCAGCAGTTGATACTAAAACTGAAGAAAACATTTTAACTAATCTAAGAAATATAAGAAAAGGTAAGACAACAATTATGATAGCTCATCGAATTTCAACAGTTCAAAGCCTTGATAATATTATCATATTAGATGAAGGTAGAGTTGTTGGAATTGGAAAGCATGATGATTTATTAAAGTCAAATAAAATATATCAAGAAATGGTACGTCTTCAATCCCTTGAGGCCGAAATAACAGGAGGTGAAGATTGATGCAAAAATTTGATGATAATAAAAATATTAAAACTTATAAGGACTTTAATATAGTTAAAAGATTAGCAATATATATGAAACCCATTTGGGGATATTTCATATTAGCATTAGTATTGACAGCTGTAATAGTATTTGTTGATTTATTGCCTGCATTTCTTGAAGGTAGATTAATTGGCATTTTAGGCCTTGATTTACTTAATGATAATTTAGAGTATTTAGAAGCTAATAAGGCAGCTATTGAGTTTGCAAATAAAATAATGTCTAATTTTAGTTGGACATTATCAGAATTTAAACTATACATTTCTCTATTACTAGTATTACTTTATACAATTATTATTATAATTGCTGCATTTATTAACTATTATACTAAAATGATTTTACAAAAATCAGGTCAAAAAATAGTAATGAAATTGCGTAAGGATACATTTGTTCATATTGAAAGTCTATCAATTGCTCAGATTAATTCAACTCCGGTTGGTAAATTAGTAACAAGAGTAACGAGTGATATTAATATGATTAATGAATTATATACTAATGTTATTGTTAATTTAATAAGATATGTTTTAACAATTATTTTTGTTATAGTAATGATGCTCATTATATCACCAATATTGACCTTTTATTTAGCTATTACTGCACCTATTTTGTTGATTATTTCTTTTATATTTAATAAGGTATCTCGTAAACAATATCGTAGGGTTCGAGGATGTGTATCAAATGTCAATGCTTTTTTATCAGAAAATATATCTGGTATGAAAATAACACAAATATTCAATCAAGAGGATAAAAAACTTGATGAATTTAGACAAAAAAATAATGATTTAAGAAAGAATTCAATTAAAGAGGTATTGATATTTGGTGTATTTAGACCTGCTATATACGTATTATATGTTATTTGCCAAATAATAGTTTTATATAATGGCTTTACTTTGATTAAAAAGAATAAACTATTATTATCTAATTATGTTACATTTTACCAATATATTTCAAGCTTCTTTAATCCTATTCAGCAGCTTGCAGAACAATTTAATCAGCTTCAATCTGCTTTTGCATCAGCTGAAAGAGTATTTGCAATTTTGGATACTAATATTACAATTTTAGATTCTAATGATGCCATAGATATTGATCATTTTGAAGGGAAAATTGAATTTGAACACGTGTGGTTTGCATATAATAATGATAATTGGATTTTAAAAGATGTTACTTTTACTGTCTTACCGAAACAAACTGTTGCATTTGTAGGTGCTACAGGGGCTGGTAAAACAACAATTCTCGCCTTAATTGTTAGAAATTATGAAATTCAAAAGGGAGAAATTAGAATAGATGGTATTCCTGTTAATAAAATTAAAATTGAATCATTACGAAAGCATATTGGACAAATGCTTCAGGATGTTTTTTTATTTTCAGGAAGCATTAGATCAAATATTACATTAAGAGAAGAAGCTTTTACCAATGATGAAATTATATCTGCTTGTAAATATGTTAATGCTGATAAGTTCATCAGCAAGCTTGATGGTGGCTTAGATTACCAGGTATTAGAACGTGGAGTTAATTTCTCAAGTGGACAAAGACAATTATTAAGCTTTGCTAGAACAATTATTCATAAACCTAGTATTATGATATTGGATGAGGCAACTGCTAATATTGACACTGAAACAGAGGTATTAATTCAAGATTCCTTAGAAAAAATGATGAATATTGGTACAATGCTAATTGTTGCTCATAGATTATCAACAATTCAACATGCAGATAATATTATTGTTTTACATAAAGGTAAAATAATGGAAAGTGGAAATCATCAAGAACTATTGGCAAAGCATGGCTTATATTATAATTTATATGAGTTACAATATAAACATATGGAAAAATAAATGGAGGGCTTAACCAATGCTTAAATCATTTGCAAAACATAAGGTTCTACTTATTAGCATAAGTGCTATAAGCTTATCGATAGTTATATTTTTAATTCTGTTTTTTAATATTCCAAGACTTACCTATAAATACGATAAAGATTATGATGGTTATATTGTTAATAAGGCATATGGAAATAGTAAGAAGTACATAATACCAAATGATTATAAGGATAAGCCTATAATAGGTGTTGGAACTAGAGCTTTTTTTAGACATGATAGGCTTGAAGAGATTGTATTTGAAGAACCCCAAAACATAAGAATTATTTCTAAACTCTCTTTTTCCGAGTGTCCAAAATTAAAATCTATTGATGTCAGCTATGCTGAAATAATTGAAAGGAATGCCTTTAGCTATGATTATTCCTTGAATAATATTAGGGTATCAGCAATAAACATTGGTTCCTCTGCTTTTTATAAATGTGAATCTTTAAAAAGTATAGAATTTCTTGAGGGTGTTAAAACAATTGGAAGTTTAGCATTTTCATATACAATTGTTGAGGAAATCATTTTACCTGAAACAATTCACATAGTTTATGTTGATGCTTTTAAATACATGAATAATTTAAATAAGATTATTATTCCTTCTTCAAAGAATAATCAAGCCTTTAATATTAATAATCAATATTTGATATCTTTAGATAATGTATTTTATGGAGAGTAAAAATGAAGCCTATTTTAATTCTTATTGCAGGTGGTACTGCAAGTGGTAAAACAACTGTTGTTAATAAAATTGAAGCCTATTTTGATAGTAGTGACATTTCTGTTGTATGTATGGACAATTACTATAAAAGAAGAGACGATTTAACATTAGAGGAAAGAAAAAAAATTAATTATGATCATCCTAATTCAATTGATTTAGAACTTCTTAAAAGTGATTTAAATAAATTATTAAATAATCAAGCAATCAAATCGCCTGTTTATAATTTTACTCAGCATAACAGGGAAAATAATTTCATTATTATTGAGCCAACAAAGGTTATCATTTTAGAAGGTATATTAGCTTTATATGACAAAGAAATAAGAAATATGGCTAAAATACTAATATTTGTTGAATCAGAAGCTGATATTAGATTTATACGTAGGTTAAAAAGAGATATTGCATTACGTGGAAGAAATATGGATGACGTCATTAATCAATATTTAACAACAGTTAAACCTATGTATGATTCTTATGTTGCTCCAACAAAAAGATTTGCTGATATAATTATTCCAAATGATACAAAACATGATATGGCAATAGATATTTTGTCAGCAAAAATAAAAGAAATATTAAATAAATAAAAAATAAATGACAAATGTCATTTATTTTTTTATGATAAATTTTTAATTTATTTAATATTTTTAATAAAAGCAATATAGCCTAAATATGCTTCATAAACATCAACCTTTGAAACTACCTCATTAGGCGCATGCATACTTAATACTGGAATACCTGCATCAATAACATTCATTGCTTGATTACCTAAAATATAGGCGATTGTGCCACCACCACCTACGTCAACTCTTCCAAGCTCAGCAGTTTGGTAGTTTATATCATTATTATCCATTATGTTTCTAATTTGGGCCATATATTCAGGTGCAGCATCATTGCATCCACTTTTTCCTCTTGAACCTGTATATTTATTAAAGGCAATACCTCTACCTAAATAGGCTGCATTTTTACCCTCAAAAACAGAGCAATATAAAGGATCAACAGCAGCAGAAACATCACTTGATAGCATCTTTGTGTTTGTCATAGTGTGTCTTAGCATTAAATCATTGTATGCACCAGTTTTAGATATAATCTCAGCTATTGTATTTTCATACCATTTAGATTGAGCTCCTGTCGCACCAATAGATCCGACCTCCTCCTTATCAACTAAGAAGGCACAAGTAGTACGTTCACATTTTCCAGCATCAAGAATGGCTCTTAATGATGTATATGCGCAAACTCTATCATCATGCCCATAACCTATAATCATTGATCTGTCCAATCCTAAGTCTCTTGCTGGACCAGCCGGTACAATCTCTAATTCAGATGAAATGAAGTCTTCTTCCTCAATATCATATTTGTCTTTTAATAATTTGAGAATATTTTTCTTAACAGCTTCTTTATCTTCTTTTTCAAGTGGCATATGTCCAATTGTTAGATCTAAATCCTCACCTTCAATTGTTTTATTTGCTGGCTTTGATAATTTATCACTTGCTAAATGAGGTAATAAATCTGTTATGCAAAAGACAGGGTCATTTTCATCTTCACCAATAGAGATATTTATAACACTTCCATCTTTCTTACATACGACACCATGAATTGCAAGCATTGTAGTAACCCACTGATATTTTACAATTCCACCATAATAATGTGTATCAAGTAAAGCCATATCAGTTTTTTCATATAATGGGTTTTGCTTAATATCTATTCTAGGTGAATCAATATGGGCTCCCAAAACATTAATTCCTTCCTCAATTGGATTATCTCCAATAACAAAAAGACATATATTTTTATCCATATTTGTTGTGTAAACTCTATCTCCTGGTTTTAACATATCGTATTCATTTATGTTTTTAAAGCCATTTTTTTCAGCTAATTCAATTGAATATTTAACACATTCTCTTTCTGTTTTACATTTTGAAATAAAATCTTTATAATCTTCGTTGAATTGCATTAATTTCACTAAAGATTCATTTGAGTATTTATTCCAAGCATTTTTACTATACATATAATATTCCTCCTATTGAAAAATATTATATCATTATATATCATTAAATTCAATTTTTTTCCATTTTGATTTGACATATTTTTTTTTAAGATATATAATTTATTTGGTTGAAACGTATTAATAAATTAAGGAGGATTTTATGGACAGATTAAAAGGAAAAGTTGCGATTGTAACAGGTTCAACAAGTGGTATCGGTATTGGTATCGCAAAATTATTTGCTAAAGAAGGAGCAAAGGTTGTTATCTGCGGTAGACGCCAAGAAAAAGGACAAGCTGTAGTAGATGAGATTGTTAAAGATGGTGGAGAAGCAGTTTACCATTTTATGGATATTACAGTAGTTGAAAGTATTGAACAATTATTTGCTGATACAGAAAAGCAATTTGGTAAAATTGATATTTTAGTTAATAATGCCGCAAACGTTGGATTAAAGGATGGTAGAATAGATGAGCTTACTTTAGAAATGTGGGACAATATATTCCAAAGTGATGTTCGTGGAACATTCTATGCAACTAAGTGTGTATTACCTTATTTAGAAAAGAATGGTGGAGGTTCAATAATTAATATTGGTTCTATGGCTTCATGCAGTGGCGATTTAGGTTCAACTGCTTATGCATGCGCTAAGGCTGGTGTCGATAAATTAACTGAGTACACTGCATTACAATATGGTAAAAAGAATATTCGTTGTAATTGTGTTCGTCCAGGTTTAATTGTTACACCTCAAAATGCTGCTTATGTACCACAGGCTCTTAAGGATATTTTCTTGAGTAATATTGAGGTTAATCGTTATGGTTGTCCAGAGGACATTGGCCATATGTGTGTATATCTTGCATCTGATGAAAGTAGCTATGTAACAGGTCAAATTGTTAATGTAGATGGTGGATTGAATTCACATGTATCAACTGTTGCTCAATTTAGAGATTTAAATTCTCGTACTTGGTAATAAAATTGTTTAAGCGAAGCTAGATGGCTTCGCTTTTTTTAGCATTATTTTAAAAAAAATACATATTTTTTATTAGGTGAGTTTAATGGCCAATAAAATTTTTGTAGGAATTATGCTTGTAGCTTTAGGATATGCAGCTTTAACAAATAGGGCTGATGCAGTAATAGAAGAGATATTAAGTAGTCCTAAGGATGCTTTTTTTGTTTTCATTGATATTTATGCATTATTGATATTTTGGGGTGGTATTCTAAGAATAATTAAGGATAGTGGACTTCTAGATGTTATTTCAAAATATATATCTAAGCTCATTCATCCTTTATTTAAAAACTTAGATGTTGAATCTGATGCAATGAAATATATATCAATGAATTTTGTTGCAAATATGCTTTCAATGGGTAGTGCTGCCACTCCCTTTGGCTTAAAGGCTATGGAAGAGTTAAATAAAATTAATAATAATAGTGATACTGCTTCAAATGAGATGGTTACGTTCTTATTAATAAATACATCTGGATTATGTCTAATACCAACGACTTTATTATCAATAAGGACTCAGTTTGGAAGTGAGAACACAGTTGCAATAATACCATGGATTGTATTGGTTTCAACAATTTGTACTATATCAGCTATATTTTTAGATATAGGAGTGAGAAAACTTGCAAAATATTAGCTATTATATAATTCTTGCTTTTTTATTAATTGTAATTTTGTATTCGGTCTTTAAAAAAAATAATGCATATAATTCCTTCTTAGAGGGGTGTAAGGAATCTATGAAACAGGGAATTACGATTTTACCATATCTCTTAATAATGTATGTGGCAGTAAGAGCCATTAAAGCAAGCATGCTTTTAGAAGATGTAATGCACTTAAAATATGTTCCAAATGAATTGCTAATACAAGGAATATTTAGACCTATTTCTTCACACGCATCTTTGTCAATGATGCTATCTTCTATAGCAAAGTATGGTGTTGATTCAAAGGAAGGCCTAATTTCTGCTATTCTACAAGGTGGTTCTGATACCACAATATATGTAATGGGATTATATTTTGGTTTTGTTGGTATAAAAAAAACAAAGCATTCCTATATTGTAGGACTATTATGTGATTTAATTTGCTTATTGTTGTGCTTATATATATTTTTTGTTTTGCTTTAGGAAAGATTTATGATATAATAAATTGATTTGTATTATTTCACTAGGATGGTGATTGTCGTGGATGATAATAAAGAAAGATTACAAAAGGTTATGGCATCATGTGGTATAGCTTCAAGACGGAAATGTGAGGAATATATTCAAGCAGGTAGAGTAAAGGTTAATGGTGCTGTTGTAACTGAATTAGGTACAAGAGTAGGAAAAAATGATTCAATAGAATTTGATAATAAATTAATCCAAAAGCAACTGCTAGTTTATTATGTATTAAATAAACCTACAGGATATTTAACTGCAGTAAGTGATAAGCTTGGTCGTAGAACTATTATGGATTTAATTGATTCCGAAACAAGAAAGACGAGAATCTTTCCGGTTGGTAGACTAGATTATGATACATCTGGAGTACTTTTACTAACAAATGATGGGGATTTATCATATCGTCTTACAAGATCAGCAAAAGAGGTAGAAAAGACGTATCAGGTTAGAGTTGATGGAATTATAAATCAAGAAGCTATAACTGCTTTGATTAAAGGAGTTATAATTGATGGAGTTAAGACAAAAAGAGCAGTAGTTGATGTAATTAGTACAGATAAGAAAAATAATTCATCATTATTAAGGATAACTATAACTGAGGGGCGAAATAGACAGGTTAGAAAAATGTGTGAAGCTGTTGGTTTCGAGGTTAAAAAGCTTAAAAGAATATCCTTCGCTGGAATAGATCTTGAAGGTTTAAGTGTCGGAGAGTATCGAGCATTAAAACCACATGAAATAAAAAAATTATATAGTTTGTAAATTATATAATTTTATGATAAAATTATATTTAAGAGGTTATAAATATTTATGATTAATTTTGTTGTTGCTATTGATGGACCAGCAGGAAGTGGTAAATCCTCAATTTCAAAAAAAATAGCTAAGCTTAAAGGATTTACTCATATTGATACAGGTGCAATGTATCGAGCTGTTACGTTAGAAGCGTTAAGAAGAGGTATTGATCTTTCAAATGAATCAGAATATAGCTTTTTAGATGATATTGATATTGTTTATAAAGAAGGAATAACTTATCTAAATGGATATGATGTATCATCTGAAATTAGAAGTGTAGAAGTTACCAATAATGTATCTACATCGGCTAAGTTATCATCAGTTAGAAAAAAAATGGTAGATTTCCAAAGAGAATCGGCTAAATATGGCAAGGTTCTTATTGATGGACGTGATATTGGAACAGTAGTTTTTCCGAATGCAGATGTTAAAATTTTTTTAACAGCTTCTGCTGAGGTTAGAGCAAAGCGTAGATTTTTAGAAAATCAAGAAAATGGCATTAATGTAGATTATGATACAATTTTAAAGGAAATTGAAGAGAGAGACTATAAGGATTCTCACAGAAAAATTTCTCCTTTAAAACAAGCTGATGATGCTATATTGGTGGATACTACTGAAATGAGTATAGATGAGGTAGTTAATAAAATTATTAAAATAATAGATGAGAGGTTGTTGAAAATGGAAGATTTTAAAATGGATAGCTTTGAAATGAAAAAGCTAAGAGCTGGTGATGTTGTTGAAGGTGAGGTAATTTCTATTGGTGATGACAAAACAATTTATCTTGACATTCATAGCTTCACAGAAGGAACAATGCATTTAGATCATTATACTAAAGATCCAAGTGTAACATCATTTAAGGGTCTAGTAAAGCCTGGTGATATCATCAGATGTGAAGTAACAAAAATTAATGAAGAACATATTTATTTATCAAGATTAAAGCAAATTCAAGAAGAAAATTTCAAAAAGCTTGTTGAAATTAAAGAACAAAATACTAATATTATAGTTCATATTAACTCTGAAGTGAAAGATAAGGGCTATGTTTGTAAGTTTGAGGGTAATTCTTTATTTTTACCAAAAAGCCAATCTTCAGCACAGGTTAAGGTTGGTGCTGATGTCGAAGTGAGAATTATTGAAATTGAAGAAACTAAAAAAAGAGCTGTAGTTTCTCGTCGCATTATTGAACAGGAAGAATATCAAGAAAATAAAAATAAAGAATTAGATTCAATTAATGTTGGAGATGTTTTAACTGGTATTGTTAATCGTATTGAAAAATATGGTGCAATTGTTAGATTTAAATATAATCAAGGTTTATTAAGAACAAACCAAGTAGCTCATGAATTTATTGATATTACTAAAACTTTAAAGCTTAATCAAGAAATAGAGGTTAAGGTTATCAGCAAGGAGAATGGTAAGCTTGAATTATCTAGAAAAGCTTTATTGAAAAGCCCATTTGAATTATATGTTGAAGCACATACAGTAGGACAAACTGTAACAGGTAAAGTAGTTAATAAGCTTCCATTCGGTTTATTATTAGAGCTTGCTGATAATGTTAAAGGCTTATTGCATGGTTCAGAGTATTCTCATAATCCAAATGACAATTTTAATAATCATGTAATAATTGGTGATATGGTAGAGGTTGCTATTTTAGCAATTAATCCTGAAAAAGAAAAGATTTCTTTATCAAGAAAAGCATTAATGGATAATCCTTGGACAAGAGTTAATGCTAAGGCTGGAGATTTAGTTGACTTTAAAGTTTCTGAAGTTAAAGAGAATGGACTATTAGTTGAGGCACTAGGTGTCGATGGCTTTGTTCCTGCATCAGAGGCAACAATAGAAAATAAGAAGGATTTAGCAGCATATTATTCAGTTGGTGATGAAGGTAAAGCATATATTATTGATATTAAACCAGCTGAATGGAGATTAAAGCTTTCTATTCGTAAATATTTAAAAGAAGAAGAACGTAAGTCTTATGAAAAATATTTAGAAAATAACGATGAACCTTTATCTACAATTGGTTCAAATTATGCTGATATTTTAAAAAAATAAATTATAGGTGGTGAATAACATGTTACCAAAGGTTGCGATTGTAGGTAGACCAAATGTTGGTAAATCTACATTGTTTAATCGTATTATTGGACAAAGGTTATCCATTACTGATGATCAACCAGGAGTTACAAGGGACAGAGTTTATAGTAAAGCATCCTGGCTTTCAAAAGAATTTTTCTTAATTGATACAGGGGGCATTGAGATTAGTAATGCTCCCTTTTTAACAGAAATAAAGGCACAGGCTGAAATTGCTATGGAAGAAGCTGATGTTATTGTTTTTGTTGTTGATTGTCGTAGTGGATTAACAAGTGATGACACGTATATTGCAAAGCTACTATATAACACAAATAAACCAGTTATATTAGGAGTTAATAAGGTGGATGATCAAAAATTTAGAGAAAATATATATGAGTTTTATTCATTAGGATTCGGTGATCCTATTCCAGTGTCATCTTCTCATGGCGTCGGAGTAGGTAATTTACTTGATGAGGTAATTAAATATTTCCCTCAAATAATTAATGAAGTAAAGGATTCTGCAATTCACTTTTCTCTTATTGGTAGACCAAATGTTGGTAAATCTTCTTTGACAAATGCCATTTTGAATGATAATCGTGTAATTGTTTCTCCTATAAGTGGTACTACTAGAGATACTATTGATACGAGATTTAAATCTAATGGTAAGGAATATGTTGTAATTGATACAGCTGGATTACGTAAGCGTGGAAAAATATATGAAAACGTGGAAAAGTATTCTGTAATAAGAAGTATTGATGCAATTGGAAGAAGCGACGTTGTTGTTTTAGTATTAGATGCCTCAACTGGTATTATTGACCAGGATTTACATGTTGGTCAATATGTTGAAGAATATCGTAAATCATGCATAATTGTAGTTAATAAATGGGATTTAATTGAAAAAGATTCTAAAACAATGAATAAATGGACTGAAGATATACGTTCTAGCTTTAAATATCTTGATTATGCTCCAATCGTCTTTTTATCAGCAAAAGAAAATAAAAGAGTTCATACTCTATTCCCAGCTATTAATGAGGCATATGATGCATATCATAGAAGAATTCAAACATCTATTTTGAATGATGTAATTGCTGATGCAGTAGCAATGTTTCCACCAAGTGAATTTAATGGTGGAAAGATTAAGATATTTTATGCTTCGCAAGTTGGTGTAGAGCCTCCAACATTCTCATTCTTTGTTAATGAGCCTAAATATCTTCACTTTTCTTATTATCGATATTTAGAAAACCAAATTCGTAAAAATTTTGATTTTTTTGCTACTCCTATTAAGTTAGAATTTAGAAAGAGGGATTAAAATATGAATATTTCAATTATTGGCGGAGGAGCTTGGGGCACAACTCTTGCTCAAGTCTTAAATGATAATGGCCATTCTGTTTTAATTAGAGATATTAATAATGAATTTGTAAAAAAGATAAATGTTGAACATTTGCATCCATTTTTCAATAAAGAAATAGACAAAGATATAAAAGCTACTTGTAATTTGAATGAAGCTATAAATTATGCTGAGGTTATTGTTTTATGCGTACCAACTAAGGTAATGAGACAGGTTCTTACTGAAATAAATGATATTATTGTTAATAAAAAATTATTCATTAACGTAAGTAAGGGAATTGAACCATCTACATCTTATCGTGTTAGTCAAATAATTGATGAGGTTATTGAATCTGATATGAATGCTGGTTATGTAGTTTTATCAGGACCTTCTCATGCTGAAGAATTAATTGATAGAAAGCTAACTTCTTTAGTTGCTGCTTCTAGCTCAATAGATAATGCAATTTTAGTTCAAAATATTTTTTCCAACGAACAATATCTTAGAGTCTATACTTCTGATGATGTCATAGGCGTAGAAACTGGCGGAGCAATAAAAAATGCAATAGCTATTGTATCAGGTATAGCTTCTGGTATGGGCTTAGGAGAAAATGCGAGAGCTTTTCTTATTACTAGAGGAATTAAGGAAATTGTATCTATAGTTACATCGTTAGGTGGTAATATTCAAACTGCCTATGGTCTATCTGGTATAGGTGACTTAATTGTTACGGCATCATCACTTAATTCTAGAAATTTTCAATGTGGATTAAGAATAGGAAAAGGAATGAGTGTTGATGAGGCAATTGGAGATATTGTTCAGTCTGTTGAAGGTGTAAGAGCAATTATTGCTGGCTATGAAATAGGTCAAAAGTATAATTTAGAATTACCTATAATTAATACAGCATATAAACTTGTAATGAATCAAATTGATGTTAAAAGTGCTTTATCAAGTCTTTTATCTAGAAGCTTAAAACCTGAAAAATATTGGTAGAGTTTTCTTTTCGTCTTGCATATATTAATGCAGGAGGAATAAAATGGATTTTAAAAATATAATAGATTTATTACTAAAATCTAATATTAGTAATGATGATATTACAGCATTAATTATGAAGGCTTCAAGCTTAGATTTATCTGATGAGGATAATCAAAGAGTATTGATTAGGGATTGTTGTAAAATGGCAAATAAAGAAATTACACCTGAGCTTGAGGATAAAATAATTAGTTTATTAAAGGAAAAGGGAATATCTAACGATTTATTCAATTATATCAGATAGTATTGTAAGGCGTGTAATTTATTGCACGCTTTTTTATTTATCAAGAATAAAAATTGTATCGAATGGGCTATTTAGTACGAAATTAATAGAAAAAAATCAAAAAAAATTAATTTCTTTACAATAATAGTTAAGTATGGTACAATTACATATATAAATATTAGAGGTAGCAATGCAGATGAGTATTATAATGAGAAGGCATTCGTTGAATTATAAGAAAGGTAATCATTGCCGAATAGTATAAATAGGCATATTTATACTATGGGGATATAGGAAATACTTATATCACTCCTACTTAGGTAGAGGCGCTAAAAATATAATTTTAATTTGGAGCGCTTTAGAGCGTTTTTTTGTTTATGAGGTGAAGAATATGAAGATTTCTAATGTTGATGTAAATTATTTAAAGGAAAAGTATAATACTCCATTATATATCTATGATGCTAGTCATTTGAAGAACAACATTGATTTATATTTGGAAAATTTTAAATCTGATAATTATCAAACTGAAGTTTTGTTTGCATCAAAGGCTTTTTGTGTAAAGGAAATGCTTAGAATTGTTAAAGAGAAAAATATGTCTTTAGATGTAGTATCAAAGGGTGAATTATATACAGCTATGTCAGTTGGATTTAATCCTGCTAAGATATATTTTCATGGTAATAATAAGAGCTATGATGATATCACATATGCCTTAAATTGTAATGTAGGAACCTTTGTTGTAGATAATTTAATGGAGCTTATTTTATTAGATAAAATTGCTAAAGAGATGGATAAAAAAGTTAATATATTAATTAGATTAAATGTTGGAGTTGAAGCACATACACATAAGTTTATTGTTACAGCTCATGTTGATTCAAAATTTGGAGTTTTATATAATTCAGATGATTATAAACAAATGATTTCTTTATCAGCTCAATCAAATAACATTAATCTATTAGGATTCCATTCTCATATTGGATCTCAAATTTTTGATTTAAATGCGTTTGAGGCTGCATTAGAAAAACTAATTATTATATGTAAGGATTTTAGTTATCCACTTGTATTGAATATAGGTGGAGGCTTTGGTGTTCATTATACTGATGAGGACAAGCCTATTCCATTTGATGTTGTTAGTAAAGTTTTAATTGCAAAATGTGATACTGCTTTAATGCAAAATAATGTTAGAATTTCTAAGCTATGTATTGAACCAGGTAGAAGTATTGTTGCTGAAGCAGGATACACATTATATACAGTGGGATTTATA
Organism: Anaeroplasma sp.; assembly: GCA_051874325.1. Lineage (GTDB taxonomy): Bacteria > Bacillota_I > Bacilli_A > Acholeplasmatales > Anaeroplasmataceae > Anaeroplasma. The sequence continues at coordinate 2,091 of JBJEFS010000124.1, read as the reverse complement.
AAAAAGACTCCTAATAAAGAGTATTATTTTATTGATGGTGGCATGACTGATAATATTAGACCTTCATTATATCAAGCTAAATATTCTGCTGATATTGTAGGGAAGGAAAATGAACCACGTACTCAAATTGTTACTATTGCTGGTAAATGTTGTGAAAGTGGGGATTTAATCATTGAAAATTATCCAATGCCTAAGGCAACACAAGGAGATTTATTAATTACCTATACTACAGGTGCTTATGGTTATTCAATGAGTAGCAATTATAATAAAGCTTTAACACCTGCAGTAGTATTTGTTGAAGACGGAAATGATAAACTAGCAGTAAGAAGACAAACTTATGAGGAGTTAATTGAAAGGGAAGAATAATAATGCATGTTACTAAGATGCAAGCCTGTGGCAATGATTATTGTGTAGTTAAATATGAAAGTAATGTTGACTTTAAGAAGTTTGCTGTTAATGTGTGTAATAGAAAGCTTGGTATTGGTTCTGAGGGCTTAATTATTGTTAAAGAAAATCCACTTGAAATGATATTATTTAATCCTAATGGAAGTAAGGAGCTAATGAGTGGCAATGCAATTCGATGTTTTTCAAAGTATTGTTATGATAATAAAATAGTTAGAAATAAGAAATTATCAATTATTACTGGCAATGGAGAAATAAATGTCGAAATAATTCAAGAAATACCTTTTTTATGTCAGGTTAATATGGGGAAGCCTAACTATAATAATCAAATGATTTATGTGAATGACGATCTTGAGGCTTTTAATAGAATTCTTAAAGTAAAAGATTTATCGTTTACAAGCTATTCATTTAATATTGGTGGAGTTCAAACAGTTATTTTCGTAGATGAATTTGATGACAAGGTCGTTGATTTAGCCTATGAGATTTCAGAGTATAGACTATTTACAAGAAAAACTAATGTTAGTTTTGTAAAAATAATTGATAAAAAAACTATAGAGGTTAGGACATATTTACATGATGTTGGTTGGACTTTATCGAGTGGAGCTGGCTGTTGTGCAGCAGCAGTAGTAGCATATAAATTAGATTTGGTTAAACCAAAGATTAAAGCCATATTAGAATATGGATTTTTAGAAGTTGAAATAAATAAAAAGGGATATGTTTATCTTACAGGACCGGCGACAACAGTTTTTAGCTGTGAATATGAGGAGGAATAAAATGTTAAAGGGAAGTATTGTAGCACTTGTTACACCATTTAATGATGATGGAAGTGTAAATTATGAAAAGCTTGGAGAATTATTAGAATATCATATAAATAATAATACGAATGGTATTGTTATTTTAGGTACTACAGGAGAAGCTTCAACGCTATCATTCCAAGAAGAAGCTCAAATAGTAGAATATAGTGTTAAAAAAATCAATAAAAGGGTACCACTAATTGTAGGCTCAGGCTCTAATGAAACTGAAAAAGCAGTGAATATGTCACGTAAATATTCTGAAATGGGAGCAGACTATGTACTGGTCATTACTCCTTATTATAATAAAACTAATGAATCAGGATTAATTAAGCATTTTGAAGCAGTTGCAGATGCATCACTATGTCCCGTAATTATGTATAATGTTCCATCTAGAACAGGTATGAATATGTCATATCATGCTGTTGAGGTTCTTTCTAAGCATCCTAATATTTGCGGTATAAAAGAAGCATCAGGAAATATGAGCTATGCTATAAAATTAAGTAAATTATTAAATGATGATTTTCAAATGTTTTCTGGTAATGATGATATAATAGTACCAATGATGTCTATTGGATCAAGTGGCGTAATATCAGTATTGGCTAATATTGCCCCACAAAAGACAGCTGAAATATGTGATTTATGTTTTAATGGAGAGTTTATGAAAGCAAATGAAATCCAATTAGATTTATTGGAATTGATAAATGATTTATTCTTAGAGGTGAATCCGATTCCAGTAAAGGAAGCAATGAATTATTTAGGTTTTAAGGTTGGATGGTATCGTGCACCACTTGATAGGATGAGTGATAATGCAAAAGAAGTTTTATTTAAAGAAATAAATAGAAAAAAGCCTACTATAAATAAATCAAGAGATATTTGAAAAAACATTTAGATTTAT
>JBJEFS010000123.1:0-8292 GCA_051874325.1 Anaeroplasma sp. | reverse complement strand
ATTATAATGACCGAAGGATGAATATTCTATCCGTTTTATTTTTGACGCTTACTAAACAATTAATTTTAGAAAAATAAAAAAAAAGATTCTAAGACTCTCATCCTAGAAACTTTCTAAAAATTATTACTATTTAGTAAAAAAATTATTAAAATAGACTGAAGAGGTCATTTAACTCTCTCAACGATTACTCCTTCAGTCAAAGAAAGCCTAAATTAAAATGTAAATTTAAGATAAATATAAATCGGATTTGCCCACTAAAAAATCCACTATATTCAAATGAGCAATACCGTCTCTTGACATATCTATTTTATCCAATGACAAAACATATTTTGGAGAAGAATCACTTATTGGTGAAAAAGCACCAAATTCACGTTCTATAGTTGCTTTATTTGACAATAAGTAAGCAACTTGAATAAAACATTTTTTTCCATTCTTAATTGCAACAAAATCAATTTCACCCTTATAAGTTTTTCCTGTAAAAACCTCATAATCTCTTGCAATTAATTCATTATAAATAAGGTTTTCAAGAAAAAAAGTATCTTCAAAATCTATATAATTTGTGTTAATTATTCTTAATCCCATATCGATTGCATATTGTTTTTCTTTAGTTTTAAGAATTTCTTTTCCAACAATATTGTACCTTTTTACTCTTGAAATAAAAAATGCTTTTTCCATTCTTTCTAAATAATTATATATTGTCTTCTTTTCAATTTCACTTTTATTCTTTGAGTTATTTGTATTATAATACGATACCACATTGTCTGCAGAAAATTCTTTTCCAGCATTAGCTAAAACATATGAAGATACTGTATTAAATTTATACTTTTCTATAATTGAATTTTTTTTAAAGATATCTTTTTCACAAATTCCGTTATAATGATTTTTTAGATAATTAATTATTTGCGACTCTTCTTCAAAATCAAATCTTTGAGGTAATCCACCATATTTAAGGTAATCATAAATAAAATCATCTGTTACATGTTTTCCATTTAACGATAAATAATCAACTGCTTCCTTATAACTAAATGGTAATATCTTAAATTCAACTGTTCGACCAACCAACAACGTTGCTAATTCACCGGACAATAATTTTGAATTACTTCCTGTAATGAAAATCGAGCAATTTATTGTGGCTTTAAAGGAAGCAATTACTTTTTCAAACTCATTTACATGTTGAATTTCATCAAAAAACATATAATATTTATTTGAATCAACAATATTCTTTTTTACTAACTGATTAAACTCTTTTGATTCTTTCACATCTTCATATTCAAAATCTTCAAAATTAATATAAATGATATGATCATCTTTTACACCTAAACTCTTTATTTCATCTATAATTTGACTCATAATTATAGATTTACCACATCTTCGAATACCAGTTAAAACTTTAATTAAATCAATATCATAATATGGTCTTATCTTATTTAAATAATGCATTCTCACAATTTTCATCACATCATCAACTCCAAATATATTATAACATTTTTCATAGAAAAAAGAATGTGTTTTTACACAAATTCAAAAAAAATTTTTTTTTGTGTAAAATGTATTGTTTACTTATAAATAATCATAATTATTAATCTTTTATCACTAGATATGTTTTCATTCGGGCAAAAAAATAAACCAATATTCATAGAATATTGGCGTAAAATACTTATTTTGTAAACTTTTTCAATCCAATCTAAATAATTCAATTACCTAATTTTAATCCAACATTTTTCTTTTAGAAACACCTTGATTGACTCTAAATCAATATCCTCATAATAATTGATAAGATGTTTTTTATATTCTTTGACACATTCAACTGGTATAACAACAATACCTAGACCATTTCTTATCAAATAGTGATTTGCAAATATTATTGCAGTTCTTTTATTACCATCAATAAACAATTGTTTCTTCATTATATATAAAATAAGTTCTATACCTGTGTCTATAGAAATATCTTTATTTAAAAGTTCATCAAGTTCCTCTTTTACTTGATACTCTAAAGGTATTGGTGGAATATATGTAGATCCTCCGATAGTTACAGGTAGTTTTCTTATATGCCCAGATAAAGTTGATATTCCTTCTTCAACTAGATGGTTAATCTCACATAGAATTGCATAATTCGTTGGATATGACAACACATCTCTATCTAAGATAAAATTCCATGAATGTTTCAAGTTTAATATTTTAGTAACATCTTCTGCATTCATATTTTTGGCAATACCCTCGTTAACAATAGTTTCTGTATCAGAATATGTAGTAGCAATTCCTTCAAGAATTGATTGTTTATAAATAGAATCAACTAAATTTCTTTTTGCGATTGCTATACATCCTTCAACATTATCGTTAAATATATCATCTTGCTTAGCATATTGATCAAGCTCTTTATTAATCTGTTTTAGTCTTTTTTTATATTCTTTAACAATTTTATTATTATTTAAGATTAGATTATACAATTCATCTGAATAAATACCAGCATACTTACTTTTTAATATCCCTGATTCTCTATAAACTAAATATATATATTTTTTATCGTCTTTTTCTCTGATTTGTACAGTACCATATAATAGGCTATTCAATCTACTTTCTATTTCTTTCTTCTCTTTTAATAATTCCTGCATAAATTCACCTCCAAACGTATAACAAATTTATCATTTTTGTTACACATATATTATATAACACAACCAGTGATATGTCTAACATTTTTAAATGATTTGTTATACATTAATATTTACAAAATTTTAAAAACTATTTTTTGTTGTAAAATATTTTAACTACTTGAGGCGATAAATTTTTTATCACTAGATATGTTTCATTCGGGCAAAAAAATAAACCAATATTCATAGAATATTGGCGTAAAATACTTATTTTGTAAACTTTTTCATCGGGCAAATTTGAAACCTAGACAAAAAATAAATCAAAAATGCTATGCCAAAATAAGTCATAAACTCTTCTAACCCATCAATAAAAAATGGCACCAAAACTAGATAACTAGCTATGATGCCCATATTTATTATATATTTATACTTCTTTTATATATTTATACTTCTTTCTTTTTATTTATCCTAATACCTATAACAATAAAGATTACTGAATAAACAATTCCTAAAATAATTGCTGATGTTATGACACTATTTGTTACACTAGTTTGTTGCAAAGATGATAATAAAGAATCAATCCAATAGCCACTTATTTTATTTTCTTCTAGTTTTAAAAATGCATCAACCATTCCAAGAACCATACTTACAAACATTGGCCCTACAATATTAAAAGCAATACTTGAACCAATTTTTCCAATTTTTGAGGAAATCGCAAAAAATACAGCATGATAAGCAATCACCATAACTATTTGAGCTATAATTGTGATTACATAAGTATTTTGTATTCCTAATTCAGATGGCCAAGTTACTGAACCAAATAAAAATGATAAAATCATACTTGAAAGCGTAAAGATTAAAATGCTTACTAATGATACAATATATTTTGAAAGAAAGACATCCCTTCTAGAATATCCTCTAGAATAGATATTTTTTATAGTACCAGATGTATCATCTTCACAAACAAATAATGCAGTAAATATTCCTGATATAAGCACTACATTTGCAGAACCAATTACACCTTTTAGCATTGATAATGCATTGGGAGTAGCTATTTCTCCATTGCTATTTTCTAACAATACCTTAGTAGTAAGACCTCCTAATAAAACAAGTCCTAAGCATACTGCTAAGCATATAAAAAAGCTTTTAGATTTGAATAATTTTCTAAATTCAAAATTAATTAATTCTTTCATTACTTTCCAATCCTTTCAATAAAATAATCTTCAAATCCTGAATCTGATGTTGATAATTCACTTACTTTTACTCCATTTGTAACTAAAAGTTCATTAATTAATTCAGGTTTATCATAGTTTGAATATAGAATGATACTATTCTCATCTATTTCATATTTATCAAGTATACCATTAGACTTTAATATATTCTCTGCCTTTATAATATTTGATACAGTCACTTTTAAATTTTGTTTACACCTATTAAATAATTCTTCTGCTGATACCTCCTCGACAAGTACTCCATCATTTACTATTCCATATCTTGTTGCGATTTTTCCAAGTTCATCAAGTAAATGGCTTGAAATAATAAATGTTACACCCTTTTCTTTATTTAATTTGACAATTGTATCTCTTATTTCTTTAATACCTGCAGGATCAAGTCCATTAATTGGTTCATCAAGAATCAATAATTCTGGATTCCCTAGTAAAGATATCGCAATACCAAGTCTTTGCCTCATACCAAGTGAGAAATTACCTGCTTGTCTATTTCCAGTGTTTCCAAGACCAACCATATTTAGTAATTCTTTTATTTCTTTATCTGTTCCACCATATAATAACGAAAATCTTTTCATATTTTCATATGCTGTACAATTCTTATATAACCCTGGTGCTTCAATCAAAGAGCCAATTTTTTTTCGTTGTTTATCTAATTCTTTGCTTCCAAATAATTTAATTTCTCCTTCACTTGGATAAGAAAGTCCAAGTAGCATTTTCATTGTAGTAGTTTTCCCGGCTCCATTTTTACCAATAAAACCATATATGTCACCTTTTTCTACATGCATGTTAACTTTATTAACAGCTATTTTATTAGGAAATCGTTTTGTTAAATTACTCGTTTCTACAATATATTCCATTTTTACCTCCGATTTTGACAAAGAAACATATTAGTGATAAAATAGGTACACTTGTTTCTTTCTTCTAGATTATAACATGAGTTAAATAATTTAGACACTATATTTATTGCTGAAAATCTATCCGGAACAAAAATGGAGGTTTTGTATCTTTATGAGAAGAAAAAATTTATCAACTGAATTTATTAAAGAAAATATTTGTTTAGGTTTAATTGATTTAATGAAAACAGAAGATTATCATGAAATATCCATTTCGGATATTTGTAAAAAAGCTGGTTATGGTAGGACAACATATTATCGTCATTTTTCTAATAACAAAGATGAATTGATTCTTTATATTAGTCGCATTAAATGGGAACAATATAAAGAAGGCCATATTGAAGAGGTTAAAAAAGATGAGGGGCTTTATTTATTAAAGCATATATATAATAATAAAAGCTTCTTTATTCTTCTTTCTAATCATAAGCTTAATTCATTAATATTCGAAATTTTCTATTCTATTTTTGGACGTCAAAAGGATGAAAATCCTATTTTAAGCTATGGTAAAGTTTTTTTTGCTGGTGCTTATTTTGGAGTTGTTTATGAATGGATATTACAAGGATGTAATGATACTCCTGAAGAAATTCAAAAGAAATTTGCAGATGGATTTTCGTTCGCAATTAATGAAATTAAAAATAATAGCAAAATAGAATAATAATTAATTATTATATAATTATTACTTAAAAATTATTTAATTTCTTTATAATAAAACCTCCTTATTTCTAGCCTAAAGGAGGTTTTATTTCGCATATTAATTTTATTTTAAACTATTCCATTTTTCTTTTGTAATTACGTATACCTTTGTTATTTCATTGATTTCATCTTTATATTCATATGCAAAATGACATCCCCATGATTGAGCACATTTATACGAAGCTTCATTTGTATATTTCATATATGAATAGATTTCTTTAAATGGTGTATTTTTAAAAGTCCAATCTCTAACTGCTTTAGCTGCTTCTGTTGCATATCCCATTCTTTGCTTATCAGATCTAATATGATATCCAATTTCCGGTTTCATAACACCATTAATTCTTTGAATTGTTAAACCACAATCCCCAATCATTATTAAAGTTTCCTTTATGCATACTGCCCACAAACCAAAACCAAAGGTTTTATACCTTTCTATATTAGTTTCAATCCATTTCCTAACCATCTCCTCATTAAACGGATGAGGATAATACTGCATTAGCCTTTCATCGCCTAAGACAGCATATAAGGCACAGAAATCATCCATATTCATTTCCCTTAATATTAATCTTTTTGTTTCGATTATCATTTTTTATCCTTAGTAATATTATTTTTTCTTTTTATTGCCTTTAACTCAACATATCCTCTTTCTCCACGAGGTTCAAGCTGAATTTGAGGATTTTCATTATCCCATTCATATCCAATAACAGTTGGATCATATTTTTTTATTGAATTTTGAACATCAACAATAGCTACCTCATAATTTTCTTCTTCAAATGGTTCCCCTTGAAACATTAAGTAATCACATTCAGGCAATGTAATAATATCATATCCATTTGGAATATCTTTAGAATATTTTATATCTACCTCTACTCCTTGAACATATTTTGATGTGTTAGGCAAAATATATTTTTCTGGAAGCCAAAGGCATACAGACTCACCACAAAGTGAATCCATACTCAAAAGAGTTCCCCATACATCACAACCAACCTCTTTACAGTAGTCCCAGTATTCTTTAGCTTTAGTACCACGCTTGATAATTACCTTACGCTCTGGTTTACTAATAACTTGAATAAATACATTTCTTACATTTTCCATTTTACTATTCTCCTCACTTTTATTTCTAAATTTTACACCATAGGGAACAAAATAGGTTATAGGTGAATGACTATGTTTATAAGAGTTTGGTTTAATACCAAATTCTTTAATAAATGCTCGAGTAAAACCATCTACACTTTCAAAACCCATTTCCATTGCAACATCAATTATTTTACAATTATCATTTTTTATTTGTTTAGCTGCTTCTGTTAAACGAATCTTTCTTATATATTCTGCTGGAGATAAACTTGTTAATTCTTTAAATAATCTATGAGCATACCATGGGGAAAATAATGCTTCATTAGCTAAGTCAGCAAGGCTTATATCTTCTTTAATATGTATTAATATATAATCTTGCATTCGTTGTACTGCTTTGATTTTTTCATTCACGCCTCTCACTCCCTTTGTGACAAATTTATTCTATATTTTAAATGAGAAATAATCTCGACTTTTTTTGCAATAATAAATTTGTTAATAATATAAACCTGATAAAAATAATGATAAAAATTTGTAAGACACACTCAGTTAGCGTTAGTAAATCTCTTTTATTACATTCATAAGGTTTTAATTAATATAATAAATATATTCTTATTAGTTAAACTAGCCGTAACACTTATTAAAAAATAACATCGCTATAGCTTCAACCTATGAAAAAACTCCAAAGTATATATAATAATTGGAGAATTATAATTATTCTACGTTCTACAATTATTTGTTAACTTTGGAGATATTCATTATAAAATTCTTATTGACCTTCTTGCTCTTCTATACCTTTAGAAACAATAGTTTGAGCTTTCATAAATTTTTCAGCTTGTCTCTTTTGAGATTCAGTAACCTCAATACCTGAAGCAACAGGTTGATTGATAACAACTTGTTGGAATGATAAATCAATTCCATTTTCTAAGAATACAGAACGATATTCACGAAGTAAATCTCTTTGAACTTGATATCTATCTTCTTCTTTACATTTTGCAACAACCATTACTGATACATTACTATCGCCATAATTAGAAACACCTTTATAATAAGGTCCTTCAACTATTGCAGGAATTTTCTTTTTAAAATTATTAAAATTATTTTTTAATAAATTCTCAATAAATTCAATTGGTACATCATATGGAAATTCACATGTTACAGAAGCTAATGATAATTCTCTTGACATATTAATTACATTAGATACATCGCTATTATTTATTATTTTAATATTTCCTGCAGTATCTAATAATTTTGTTGCACGAATTCCTATTTCAATGACTGTTCCTCTAAAATCACCAATAGTTACTATTTCACCAACATTGTATTCATTTTCAAAAATTATAAACATTCCTGCAACAACATCGGCAATTAAGCTTTGACATCCTAAACCTATAACTAGAGTCAAAATACCAACTGATGCAAATATTGCTGTTGTGTTAACACCACATGCTTTCAAAATTAATATAATTAGTATAATTGCACATGCATATTTTACAATACCATCAAACAATGTGATTACAGTTTTGGCACGATTACTCTTTTGCATTTGTTTGCGGAAAATCATACGAATAAGCTGGCAAATAGAATATACAACCACAATATAAATTACACAATGTATAATAGTTGGGACCTGAGCATTTAGTGATGCTAAAGTAGCATCAATATCCCATACATTTTCCTTCATCCAAATACCAAAATCACTATTTTTAGCAACTATCTCAGTTATTATTGCTGCCACAAACATCACAATAACTAATGATGCCAAAACAATTTCAATAATTCTAATTATTTTCTTCTTATTCTTTTTCATATTAACCT
>JBJEFS010000122.1:0-2009 GCA_051874325.1 Anaeroplasma sp. | reverse complement strand
CTTCTACAATTTCTTTTCTAATAGAACTACTATCTACTCCATTATATTTATATACAATTTTATCCAATAGTTGAAAAACTTGCATTTGTATGTCTACTATATCATCTTTTGTGAGCATTTGTTCTTCATAAGCCACTTCTATCAAAGTTTTAAAATAATTTCGTTCATCTAATTTTTCTCTTTTTATTTTACTTATAACTTCAATCTCCTTCATCATCTTCTCCTTCTTCTATATAGTATATAGGCTTTCCACTTAGCAAGTTTTCTCTCATTTTATACATAACTGTTCCTGATAAATATTCAAGATCTCCTTGGCAAGTTCCATCAAAAGATTTTTTCATAAATTCAATCAGCTCATCATCTGTAATTAAATCTCTTGTTTCATTTTTGTATTCATAAAACATCTCTATCAATTCATATAATGTTTCAGCATAATTTTCTTGATTTATGTATGGTAAATCACAAAATTCTTTTATTAACTTATCTATTATTCCTTCTCGAAATTCAATTCTACCTGTTTCTTTTAAAGTTTCTTTTCTCCTTTCTAATAAATTACTTATTTGCTTGTCTGACAATACTAATCCATATTGACTTGTATATTCATTACATTTTTTTATATTAGCGATTTCTATTTGATTTTTTTTATTCACCATATCTAAATAATTTTTATCCATTTTTTACACCTCTTATTCTATATAACACATTTATACAAAATATAATAGTCTTGAATTTTTTGGAATTTTGTGGTATAGTAAGTACAGTAAAAAAACAAGAAAATGCCTGAATTTAATAGTATTTTTCTTGTTTTTTTTACTATTATTAAAAATTATTTCTGAACAATTTCTACTCCACAATTTGTACTTGTATCAGAAAATATAACATCATTGTCTTTTTTCAATGTTACAGTAATTGAAGAAGTTATACTTTCAAAAATATCTTTTGACATTTTGCCTTTTACAGGAGCAGAAAGTTTTAGACCCACCTTGTAAGTAGATTTTATATTTAAATAATAACGGCCTTTCTTTAAAGTTATATTTATCAATTCATTATTTATATCATATTTTATTAATTTTGTATTATTATAAGTAGTAAACCTAAATTCTTGATTATCTATCATTAAAACACAAATAATACCTTTAAAAGAGAATAATTTAAAAGGAATATCTGCTATTGAAATCATAAAGCTAGTATTTTCTTTTTGAAAGCTATTTCCTTGAATCCAAATATAACTTGTTGGGAAAGAGCACCCCCAGTCTTTTTCTATATATCCCTTATCATCATTAAAGTCTATCCTACTATTGTTAATTTTTATTAAACCTTTTATGTGATTTTGCATACTAATTATAGCATGATTACATTCCATAAATGGTACATATGAAAACGGTCCCATTATATTCGGATTTAAAAAACTAGTATTAATATTTTTACTATTTGAATAATTAATATCTCCATAAATATTAAGTTCTTTACTCTTATCTTTAATGTCTATATGAATGCCTTTTTTCGAAAAAAAGTTATCTTTTATCTTAATGCTAAAAGGATAAAAATTAGATTTAAAATCATCAATATTATAATTTATGAAATATGATGAATCATTTGTAATCACTTGTATAAATGCCCTTTTATCTTTTCCGTCAATATTTATTCCAGGAATAAATGATATACTTTCTTTATTATTTGTATTTTTAAAATACCAACCTTCAAAATAATTTTTATTTGTATTTAAATATTTTTCTCCTTGAAATAAATCAGGATTTTTTATTAAAAACAATTTATTCATACTAAATATTGTTTCCTATATTATGTGTTTTATTTAATGTTTTTTATTTATTCCACATTAACACCTTTTTCAAGTTGTCTTTTTCCTAAATTGTAATAAAAAGTTATATAAAACAAATATATGCCAATTCCTGCATACATCACATATTTTATTGCATCTACATTAATTATGTCTGTTGTATTAATTAAGTTCATAACATTTGAATTAAATAAACCAAAAATATAAATTG
>JBJEFS010000121.1:0-2019 GCA_051874325.1 Anaeroplasma sp. | reverse complement strand
TGCTTATTGTAATAATAATCCTGTGATGTATTCTGATGGAGACGGGCATATGCCAAAGTGGTTATCTTATTTGTGTTGGGGGCTTGCTGCAACTTTTGTTGTTGGCACTGGGATCGCTCTATTAGTTGCGTCTGGAGGTTCTGCCGCTGTTGCACTATCAGCAGCGATGGCTGCTTCGTGTGGTGTTGCGAGTTCAACAACTGCTTTGACTGTGACAAGTTTTATGTTTGTTGGAAGTACACTTGGTTTTATTGGGGCAACTATGTTTGCTGCTAGAAGCGGTGATATGCTAGAAGCTGGTCCATCAGTTTTATTTTCTACCGCTACTGGAGGCGCTTACGGAGGAATTTCAGGTTACTATGCTTATCAAGAGCAAATTGGACATAATCCTTCTTGGTCTACAATTCAAAAGAAATATTGGAAAGACAAAGGTTATTCATCTACTCCAATTGGAGATGATGGATATTCAATGGTTTTACATCATCCATATGGTAGGTATGGCAATAAAATCAATATTTTTACTGAGATGACAAGAACAGAACATATTCAATATCACCAAATGTTTGGATATGGTCGAGCAACAGGTGGATATAATGCCTATTATCCATTTACAAATCCATGGAGGTGGCTTACATGGCTATAATAAAGAGTAAGAAAAAAGAATTAGTTGAACATTTAATAAAATTATTAAATGGAGATATATCTCCCAATGATTTGATGGATTATTTTGAAAAAAATCCTAAATCACTAATTTGTTTTAATAAATATGCTAGGAAAAAATTGTATAGCACATTTGATGATGTTAATGAAATAAAATCAAAATTGTTCAAAAAAAATATTAGGGTTTATGTTTATCAATTAGTTCAAGGATTTTTGCATACTAATAAAATTCATTATACAGTTGGTGCAGAAGAATATGTTCTATATAATCAAATGTGTAATCAATGCCCTGAATGGTTTCAAAAAGATTTTGATTTATTGGATTCTTTATTTGCAAATCTTGAGGAACTGATTAAAAATAATGAATTAAATGGAAAAATTACGTCTATTTGTAAAACTACCAATGGAATATACCCTGAATGGTTACAGCATGCTGAATGGCCTGTGATTAATGGAGTTGTATATACATTCGATAGTCAAACTGTTCTCCCAGATGATATGGACTATGATGTAGATTCAATAACATATAGCTTTATTAATCCAGTTACAAATGAAAAAATAGATGTAGTTCAATATGATTAAATAATAAATCAAGGTTCACATCAAGATGCATAGGACTACGGTCTTATGCATCTTTTTTCATATTAAGGATATACATTTCTCTATTCTTCAATAAATAGTTCCAAGTTTGTATCATTAAGTGTTGGCATCGAAGAAAATCTAGATGCCACACTATACAAACTACCTATTTGCTAAAAATTAAATGTATAGAAATAATTTGAAGGTGTGAATATGGAAACAATAGTAATAATTGATAGAACCTATAATGGTAAAAGTAAAATGAATGAAAAAATTTACAACGTAATCCTAAATATGATTATGGAATATCTTTTAAATAATCCACTAGAAGTGTACAATGAAATTGATGTAAGCCGTAATGTTATGAAGGAGGTTGAAGATGAAAAATAAACATACGGCATTACTTTCAAGATTATCTAAAGAAGATGAGCTTATAGGTGAATCTGAAAGTATACAAACACAAAAAGCTATGCTAGAAGAATATGCTAAGCAACATGGATTAACAAATGTTATACATTATATTGATGATGGTTATTCAGGAACAAATTTTGAAAGACCAGAATTCCAAAGATTAGTTAAAGATATTAAAAATAATTTAATAGATACGGTAATAGTTAAGGATTTATCAAGACTTGGAAGAGATTATCTAAAGGTAGGATACTATTTAGAAGAATTCTTTCCTTTATATAAGGTAAGATTTATATTAATAAATGATGATATAGATTCATTTAAAGGAATACCAGAACTAACACCATTTAAAAATATTATGAATGAATGGTA
>JBJEFS010000120.1:0-8377 GCA_051874325.1 Anaeroplasma sp. | reverse complement strand
AGTATATCATTTTTTTTATATTAATGCTATGATATTATTTTTAAATATGGTAAAATATAACAAAAGAATAAGGAAGGAAACTATTTATGGGTTTATTGGGTATTTTTGGTAATAAAAAATTAATTGATAAACTTTTAAAGTATTTCAATGAAAAAAATATTACAATTATAAATGAAAATAATAAATATTCTTTTGAATTATTTATGGTTGAGTCAGGGTATTCATTATTCCCTTATTTTACTTTAGATGATGAAAGTAATGAATTATCAATTGTTATTAATGTTATAAAGAAGGAAGAAGTTGATTATAATAAAGTCAATTCCTTTAATTTAAAAAGTAAATTCTTTGCAGCAAAAATTTCAAATGAAAATATTATTTATTTGGAATATAATACTATAGTCAATGCCGATAATATAAAAGAGATATTTATGAATGTTATTGAAAGCGTATTTTCTTTACAAGAAGATATCGATAATTTATAAATGTGTTGAAATTTCGGGTAAAATAGGATAAAATCTCATAAGTAGGAGGGTTCCATATGAAGCTAAATGATAGAGGGCTTTTAGTAGTTATTTCAGGACCATCTGGTGTTGGAAAAGGAACAGTAAGAAAAGCCTTGTTTAATATGAAAAACCATAATTTAACTTATAGTATTTCAATGACAACACGCCCAATGCGAGAAGGGGAAGTAGATGGTAGAGAGTATTACTTTGTTAGTAAAACAGAGTTTGAACAAAAAATTCAAGAGGGAAAATTTCTTGAATATGCTGAATTTGTTGGAAATTATTATGGTACACCACTCGACAAGGTTAATGAACAGCTTGATGATGGTAAAGAGGTTGTACTTGAAATAGAGGTTGAAGGAGCTCAGCAGGTTAAACAAAAGGTTCCTGATTGTGTTATGATATTTATTGTTCCACCTGGAAAGCAGGCATTATATGATAGATTACGTAATCGTGGAACTGAATCTGAAGAGGTTATTCAAAAAAGAATTGAAAAGGCTAATAGAGAGTTTAAAAAAGCTAAGCTTTATGATTATATTGTTGTAAATGATGAAGTGAATAATGCAGCTGATAGGATTATGGCAATAATCCGTGCAGAGCATGCAAAAACACAGCGTTCTATTCATAAGTATATGGAATTAATTGGTGAAGAAGAAGATAAATAATATATGGCATTAATTATTATTTTATGCTATAATAAAAAGTAGTTTGGAGGTATATAAGATGAAGAAAGATTATGATGGTATGCGTTACCCTTCAGTTGACGCTTTATTAGAAAAGATAGATTCGAAATATAAGCTTGCATATGCTGCAGCAAAACGAGCAAAAATTATTGAAGAGGAAGAATGGACATCTGCCGAAGATGGTGTTTGTGTAAAACCAGTTGGACAGGCATTAGAGGAAATATTGCTTGATAAAACTAAAATGACATTTAAGTAAGAGTATTTATGGTTAATAGCAATATTAACCATTTATTTTTTTGAGGATGAGAATTTATGATATTTATAGATTATTTTTTATACTTTATTCTATATTCCTTTTTAGGATATATATGTGAAGTAATTTACGTATCAATATGCACAAAAAAAATAACAAATAGAGGCTTTCTATATTCCCCTCTTTGCCCTATCTATGGTTTTGGAGCTATAATTATTATATTGATGCTTAATTGGGCTTATGATTATTGGTGTTTAGTTTTGATTTTGGGAATTATTCTTACTTCATTGCTTGAATATGGTACTAGCTTGGCTATGGAACAGATATTTCATATGCGATGGTGGGATTATTCAAATAAAAAGTATAATTTAAATGGTAGAATTTGTTTAAAAAATTCACTTATGTTTGGTGCATTAGTTATGCTAGTGATCTATTTAATTCATCCATATGTAGTAAAAAAATTTGTAGATTTAATTACAAATGAAACAATAAAAACTATTTTATTTTCTATTCTTTTTGTTGGATTGATTACAGATACTGTTTTTTCTACTATAAAGCATGTTTCAATTTCAAGAATAATGGTTAAACTCGAAGCTTTATCATTAGATATTGATTTAAAAAAATCCGAAATATCTACATATTTAAATAATACAAAGATTATGAAAAAAATCCATAAAATAAGTATTAAATATCCATCTATGGTGTTTAAAAATAATGTTCATAAATTAAAAATTAGTATTGAAGATATAATAAGAAGATTAAAGAATAGATTAAATGGAGAGTAGGATTTATGGCGATTATTGATGAAAAACTTAAGCTCCTTCCTGATAGTCCAGGCTGTTATCAAATGTTAAATAAAGAAGGTAAAATAATTTATGTTGGTAAGGCTAAAAACCTTAAAAATCGTGTTAGAAGTTATTTCCATGGAGCACATAATGCCAAAACAACCCTATTGGTCAGTGAAATATATGATTTTAACTACGTTATTACTGCTAGTGAGCTTGAAGCATATGTTCTTGAAATTAATATGATTAAGGAATATGATCCAAAATACAATATTATGTTAACGGATGATAAAACTTATCCTTATATAGCAATGACGAATGAAGAACATCCAAGATTAATTGTAACTAGAAGTAAAAGAAAAAAAGGAATAGCAAGATATTTTGGACCTTATCCTAATGTAAAGGCTGCAAGGAGCACTGTAGATTTATTAAATCGACTTTATCCACTTAGAAAATGTTATAATATACCAAATAATACGTGTTTATATTATCATATGCATCAATGCTTAGCTCCATGCATTAATAAAGACAAAATAGATTATTCAAAATATAAGAATAATATTGCTTCATTTTTAAATGGTGATACAAAGATTTTGATTGAAGAGATGAAGGCTAAAATGATTGAGGCAAGTGATAATTTAGAATATGAAAGGGCAATTGAATATCGTAATTTAATTGATTCCATTGTAAGTACAACAGCTAAACAAAAGATATCAATTAATGATTTAACAAGTAGAGATTATATAGGAGTTTATGCTGATAGTGATGATATTTCTATTAATATTATTATTACTAGGCTCGGAAATATAGTTCAGAATCATCAAACAATAATTAATTTAAATGATTCATCTGAAGACGATGTAATGACATACCTATTACAATTTTATGAATTAAACACGAAACCAAAGGAGATTTGTGTATTAGGTTTTAATGGCGAGGATTTGGCTAATATTATAGGCGTTAATTTTATTGATATTCATTCTGGAAAGAAAAAAGAATTATTAGATATGGCATTATATAATGCTAAGTTTAATCTAGAAAATAAGAGAAATATTTATCGCAATACTGTCTTAAAGAAAATTGAAACAATTGAAAAATTAGGTCAATTATTAGAAATAGATCCTCCAATTAGAATAGAAGCCTTTGACAATTCTAACCTATTTGGTGAATATCCCGTTTCTGGTATGGTTTGTTATATCAATGGTAAACCTGCTCCAAAAGAGTTTAGAAAATATCATGTTAAAACTGTTCAAGGTGCTAATGATTATGAAACGATGAAGGAAGTCATTTATCGACGATATGTAAAATTACTATTTGATGATAGTCAACTACCAGATTTAATTATAATGGATGGTGGTGCAATTCAGGTTCATGCCGCTCTTGAGATACTAGCGAGTCTAAATCTAGATATACCTGTTGCTGGTATTCAAAAGGACAACCACCACAAGGCAATGGGACTATTTTATAATGAAAAATTATATGAATTAAGTAAAAATGACCCTGTATATTTATTAATGGCTGATATATCACAGCGTGTTCATGATTATGCAATTAGCTTTTTTAGGAGTACTAAGGCAAAAGGTTTTTTTAGTTCATTATTAGATGATATTCCAGGTTTAGGTCCAAAAAGAAAGGAACAGCTTATCAAACATTTTATTACAATAGATTCAATAAAAAAAGCAAGCATTTCTGACATTGAAGCAGCAGGAATACCTAAAAATATAGCTGAAAATATCTATAAGCATTTTAATTATATTGAATAGATATTTGTTATTATGGTAAAATTTAATTAAAGATATGAGAGGTTATTATGAAAAAACGTAGATTATTTATTATTTTGCCAATACTATTAATGGCTTCATGTACTATATCAACGACTCCAAACACAACAGTTCCAAACACAACAGTTCCAAACACAACAGTTCCAAATACAACTGTTCCAAATACAACAGTCCCAAGCACAACCTCTACAACATCAGTCATTATTGATAATCCTAATAAATATAATGGATATTATAATTCTATTAACACTGAATTAACAGGAGATTTATTTATTAATCAGTTGACAACAATTGTAAATAAGGATTATGTAAAGTTTAGCTATTCTAAAGATTGGGAGATATTAGAGGCCAGTGATGTTGATTTAAATAAACCGGGTTATGTTAGATGTTTATATACAGGTAAATCAATGCTAATACCAACTGATGGCTCTAGTAGAAATTGGAATCGTGAGCATGTTTGGCCAAATTCTCATGGCTTTAGTAGTGATTCATATGCTGCTTATACAGATGCTCATCATTTAAGAGCTACTGAGTCAAATATTAATAATACTAGAGGAGATTTGGATTTTGACGAAGTTGAAAATCATACTGGTGTAATCAGTAGTGATAATTATGGTAATAAGTGGATTAGCAATGTTTGTTTTGAGCCTAGGGATGAGGTAAAGGGTGATATTGCAAGAATGCTTTTTTATATGGTTGTTAAATATAATGATAATTCATTAGATTTAATGCTTGTCAATGAAACAACCTCAAGTGCAACACCTAAATTAGGGTTTTTAGATACTTTAATTAAATGGCATTATGAAGATCCTGTTAGTGAAAGTGAGATATATCGTAATGATGTAGTTTATTCTTATCAAAAGAATCGTAATCCATTTATTGATCATCCTGAATATGTGTCATTTGCCTTTGATAGTGATTATGCTGATTTAACTATTAATAGTGGTAGGGTTAATAATGTTATTAATTTAATTGATAGTTTAGATAATACTACTATTAATAGAGAATTTATATTAGAGGCTAAAGAACAATTTGATTTATTGAATGAAAATGAAAAGACGTATGTATATAATTATTATAAATTGGATTCATTACTTTCAGATTTGAGTGATTCAAATGATTCAAATAATGATAATTATGCTTTTATGGTTGATTTCTCTAATTCAGGTTTACCTGCCTCTACAGGTGGATATATACTTAATGAGACTTTTACTATAAATGGAAAGACTTTCTTTGCGTCTAGTTATAATAATGATGCAAATGGTCTAAAAATAGGTCATAATAAGAATGATTTTACTTTAACTCAATTTGGATTAGAAGAGTTAGGGTCATACATAGAAGAAAAATATATCACTAAGAATGTTAAAAAGCTTTCGATAACAGTGAACAAAACATTTGGTACTGTAAATAAATGGTATGTATTTTTTACAGAGGAAAATTCTACAGAATATAAGTTTATATCTAGTGGTACACAATTTACAAATATTGATGCTGAACTTGACACTAAGAAAAATGGTCATTTTACGATAGTTATTACAGGTACTAAGGCAAGAATTTGTTTTGATCAATATAAAGTTTATACAGAATAGGAAAGAATATTATGAAGTATGATTGTATTATTGTTGGAGCTGGTCCAGCAGGTGTATTTTGTGCATATGAGTTGATGCAACAAAATAAGAATCTTAAGGTTTTATTAATCGATAAAGGTAAGAACATCTATAATCGAAAATGTCCTTTAAATGAGCATAAGGTATCAAAATGCCCCGTTATTAATGAAAAAAGTGGTTGTTATCCAGCTTGCAGTATAACAAATGGATTTGGTGGTGCTGGTGCCTTTTCAGATGGAAAATTTAATATTACAACAGAATTTGGTGGTTGGTTAACAGACTATTTGGATGATGATGTTGTTTTAGATTTAATTAAATATGTTGACGAGATTAATTTAAAATATGGTGCTCCTAAGGAAATAACAAATCCAACTACTGATAAGGTTAGAGAAATTGAAAAAAAAGGTTTGGCAGTAGGATTAAAGCTTTTAAGAAGCCAAGTACGTCATTTAGGCACTGAAAATAATTTAAAAATACAAGCTGCAATTTTTGATGATTTATGTAAAAAAATTGATATGGTGTTTGAAACAGAGGTAGTAGATGTCTTAGTAAATAATGGTCAGGCCATTGGTGTTAAGCTTTCAAATAATATTATTTATGAAGGAAATAATATATTTTTAGCAGTTGGTAGAGATGGTTCTAAGTGGCTTGAGGAGATTTGTAAGAAAAATGATATAAAAATGACTAATAATCAAGTGGATATAGGGGTTAGAGTTGAGACTAATGATATTATAATGGAAGAAATCAATAAAAACTTATATGAGGGAAAATTTATTTATCGTACAAGTGTTGGTACAGTTGTTAGAACCTTTTGTTCTAATCCTAGTGGTCATGTCGTTGTTGAAAATCACAGTGGTACAATGTTAGCTAATGGTCATGCGTATGCATCAAAGGAATTAGGAAGTCAGAATACAAATTTTGCTTTACTTGTTTCGCATAAATTCTCAGAGCCATTTGATTTACCAAATGAATATGCTCATCAAGTAAGTAGACTAGCTAATGAGCTTACATGTGGTGGTATTATGGTTCAAACCTATGGTGACATATGTAAAGGTAGGAGAAGTACTCAAAAAAGAATTGATGAAGGATTTGTTAGACCATCATTAAAGGAGGCAGTACCAGGAGATTTAGGCTTAGTTTTACCTTATAATACAATGAAATCTATTATTGAAATGATTGAAGCTTTAGATCATGTAACGCCTGGAATAGCTAATGAGCATACATTGTTTTATGGTGTTGAAGCAAAATTTTATTCAGCTAGACCAGAAATTGATAGTAATTTTGAAACAAAAATAAAAGGACTTTATGTTGGCGGTGATGGAGCAGGATTAACAAGGGGCTTAGCACAAGCTGGTGCCAATGGAGTTTATGTAGCAAGACATATCTGTAAAAAATAAGAAAACGTTTAATATGTTTTTTTGCTTGCAAAGTTATTAGACATTTAATATAATTCTAAATTGTTGAAGGAGTATGAACTATGCAAGATAAAGACTATTATAATCATATGTTAGAAAATTTATTATTTGAATTAAAAAAAATGGATTCTATAATGGAATCAAAAACAATGATTCAATATGAAACTATTAGTATTAAGGAATGGGTTAAAATTGAGCCATTTATTGAGCCTTTAAAATTTGATGGTAATGGTAAACCAAGCATGGCAATGGATTTCTATACTAAAACTATTTATCCAGTTTTAAAAAGTGGAGAAGAAAAAAAATTTGGTTTTAAAAAGCTATTTGCGATTAGAATTGATGATTACGATTTTAGACAAATGCTTTCAAAATGTGAAAATATAATTCATTTATAATTTATAAAAAAAATTAAGCATATAATTAATAGGTGATTCTTTTGAAAAGAAGTATTCTATATATTATATGCTTATTTTTTATAGTAGGTATCGGTCTTATAATGATATATTCTGCTTCAAGCGTTTGGGCAGAATTTAAAACAGGAAATGAATATTATTATTTAATAAGACAATCATTATTTTTAGCAGTAGGTATAATTGGTTTTATTATTTCATCTAGCCTTAATTATAAAATATGGCATAAATATGCGAATTTAATATTTATATTTTGTCTTATTTTGTTAATTATTGTTTTAATACCAGGTATTGGAATTGTAAGAGGCGGTGCTAGAAGTTGGATTGGTATTGGAGATTTTTCTATTCAACCAGCAGAGTTTATGAAGTTTGGTTTTGTAATATTCACAGCTAAGTTTTTATCAAATAATGAAGGAATAATGAGAAAGAATTTATATTTTTATTTATATATGCTGATAGTAGGTATTATTTTTGGTCTTATTTTATTACAACCAGATTTTGGTACAGGAGTAATATTAATAGCAGGAGTAGTATTAATGCTATTTGTTGGTGGTATTCAAATTAAAAATATTATTTTTGGTATCATTGTTTCTATTATAGGAGTCTCTATTATGATTCTAATTGCTCCCTATCGATTAGAACGCATTCAATCATTTTTAGATCCTTGGCAAGATCCATTAGGAAGTGGTTTTCAAATTATTCAAAGCCTATATGCAATATCCCCGGCTAGCTTATTTGGTTATGGATTATTTAATAGTAAACAAAAATACTTTTTTTTACCTGAACCTCAAAATGACTTTATATTTGCAATCATAGTAGAAGAATTAGGTATTATTGGAGGAATTATTCTTATATTATTATTTGGATATTTAATTTATTCAGGCTTAAAGCTAGCTAAGCATACAAAGGATTTATTTGCATCTTACTTATCATTTGGCTT